>JADYYY010000016.1 GCA_020853395.1 Acidobacteriota bacterium | reverse complement strand
GGAATATCGGACGACGCGACGCGATCGGCGTCTCGTGGTTCGTGACGACCGACTTCATCGGCGGAACCGGACCTACCGGACGCTACCGCCGGTGGCTGACCGACACGCAGTCGTTGGATTTCGCCGTCGGGGTGCCCGTCAAGGTGTCCCATTCGTATCCGGACACCACGGTTGGGCCCGAGGGACTCGTGCTCGGCCTCGTGAAGTACAACCCTGCTCCTGGCTTTGGAATCGTCGTCCGACCCGAGATTGCGCTTCGCCGTGTCGGATATGACTGCGCCACAGACCGATGTGTGGGCATCACCGATCGGAACCCCCGTGTTCTGGTCGGGCTCGAGCTCGACAGCAAAGCCGGCGCGGTGGTTTCCGGCGTCTGTTGGGGTCTGTACGGCCTCTTGGCCTCCCGCCTCGGTACCTGATCACCGGCCGCGGCCGACTCGGCCCCTCCAGACGGACGGTGAAGAAGCGTGTCGCTCAGTGCGACTCGCGTCCCACCAGGTGCCCGCGGCAGCCGACGAGGAAATCGAGATCGGCGCCCGTGTCGGCCTGTTGGACGTGGGCCAGGTGAAGCGCGGCATAGCCGCCGGGCGGCACGACCGGGGCGGGCGGGCGCCACGCCGCGCGGCGCCGGTCGAGCTCCGCCGCGTCGACGAGGAGCTCGAGACGACGCGCCGCGACGTCGAGCTCGATCGGGTCGCCGTCGCGGACGAGCGCGAGCGGACCGCCGATCGCGGCCTCGGGCGCGACGTGCAGCACGACCGTGCCGTACGCGGTGCCGCTCATCCGCGCGTCCGACACCCGCACCATGTCGGTGATGCCCTGCTGCAGAATCTTCGGCGGCAGGCCCATGTTCCCGACCTCCGCCATGCCGGGGTAGCCCTTCGGGCCGCAGTTCTTCAGCACCAGCACGGAGTCCTTCGTCACCTCGAGCGCAGGATCGATGATGCGCTCGCGATAGTGCTCGATGTTCTCGAACACGATCGCCGGACCGCGGTGCTTCATCAGATGCGGCGACGCCGCTGAGGGCTTGACCACGGCCCCGGACGGCGCCAGGTTGCCGCGCACGACCGCGATGCCGCCGTGCGCCGTGAGCGCGCGGTCCACAGGTCTGATGACCTCGGGATTCCAGTTCGGCGCGTCCTTGCAATTCTCCCAGATCGTGCGGCCGTTCACCGTGAGCGCGTCCCGGTGCAGCAGCCCAATCTCGCCGAGCGCGCGCGCCACGGCCGGCACGCCGCCGGCGTAATAGAAATCCTCCATCAGGAACCGGCCCGACGGCTTGAGGTCCACGACCGTGGGCACGTCGCGCCCGCAGCGATCCCAGTCGTCGAGCGTCATCGTCACGCCGATGCGACCGGCAATCGCGAGCAGGTGGATCACGGCGTTCGTCGACCCGCCCACGGCGCCGTTGACGCGGATGGCGTTCTCGAACGCCTCGCGCGTCAGGATCTTCGACAGCCGCAGGTCGGTGGCGATCATGTCGACGATGCGGCGGCCGGCCAGGTGGGCCTGCGCGTAGCGCCGCGAGTCGACGGCCGGGATGGCGGCGTTGTCCGGCAGGCTCAGCCCCAGCGCCTCGACCATCGACGCCATCGTCGACGCGGTGCCCATGACGTTGCAGGTGCCCGACGAGCGCGACATGCACGACTCGGCGTCCATGAAGCCCTGCTGGCTCATCCGGCCGGCCTTGACGTCTTCGCTGAACCGCCAGACGTCGGTGCCGGATCCGAGATCCTCGCCGCGGAACTTGCCGTTCAGCATCGGCCCGCCCGACACGACGAGGGCCGGCACGTCGCAGCTCGCCGCGCCCATGACGAGCGACGGCGTCGTCTTGTCGCAGCCGCACAACAGGACGACGCCGTCGATCGGGTTGCCTCGGATCGACTCCTCGACGTCCATGCTCGCGAGGTTGCGGAAGAGCATCGCGGTCGGCCGGAGGCTGGTCTCGCCGAGCGAGGTGACGGGAAACTCCATCGGCAGCCCGCCGGCTTCCCACACGCCGCGCTTGACGTGCTCGGCCAGCTCGCGAAAGTGCGCGTTGCAGGGCGTCAGCTCCGACCACGTGTTGCAGATACCGACGATCGGGCGCCCGTCGAAGATCCCTGGCGGCAGCCCGCGGCCGACCCAGCTTCGGTGAATGAACCCGTCTTTGTCGAGCTTCTCGAACCACGCGCTGGAGCGGTACTTGCGGGAGCGGATGTCGGGCATGGGCATGGGGAAGATGAGTTCGGCTGTGTGTCGTGAGTGATGAGCGGTGCGTGAGCTATGAAGTCATGGCAACGTGAGCGCCACGAGCTCGGCGGCGTGTCCCGGCGCGCCGATGGCGAACACGACGTACTGCTTGCCGTTCGTCTCGTAGGTCATCGGGACGCCGGTCATGCCGGCCGGCAGCTCGCGCTCGTGGATCACGGCGCCCGTGCGCTTGTCGTACGCGCGCAGCTTGTTGCCGGCGCCGCCCGGCGCGTTCGTGAACAGGCCCGAGCCGTCGCCGGCGAACAGCAGCGTCTTCGTCACGAGCAGCATCGCACGCTCGGGGCGGCCGGCGTTGCTGAGATCGATACCCTCGAGCGCCGGGTGCTTCAGCACGTACTCGGGCGCGGGGCCATTCGGTTTCGTCCACACGTGATCGCCCGTGTTCATGTCGATCGCGGTGATCCGCCCCCACGGCGGGTTGACGATCGGCAGTCCTTGCGGACCGAAATTGACCCTGACGCCCTTCGCGTCGGTGACGATGCGGCCGACGGTGCGGCCGACATGGCCCATGTCGGACCGTTCCGGATCGGCCGGCGCGACGGCCAGAACGTAGGGATTCGTCACCGACGACACGTAGAGGACGCCGGTCTCGGGATCCGCGACGCCGCCAGGCCAGTTCGCGCCTCCCTGGTTCTCCGGCAGCATCAACGTGCCCCAGATGCCCTGCTCGTCGTACACGGTCGCAGGCGTGAAGATCGGCCCGAACCGGAGATGCCGTGCGATGGCGCGCGCCTCGGCGTTGAGCTCTGGGGTCAGGCTGATCAGATCGTCGATCGACGATCCCTGCCGATCGAAGGCCGCCGGCCGCGTGACGTGCGGCTGCGTCGGCGACGTCTTCTCGCCGGGGACGTCCGACTGCGGCACCGGCCGCTCTTCGATCGGCCAGATCGGCTCGCCGGTCACGCGATCGAATGCGTACACCCACGACTGCTTGGTCACCTGCGCGACGGCCTTCACGGGGCGGCCGTTCACGGTGACGTCGAGCAGGATCGGAGGCGACGCGAGATCCCAGTCCCAGATGTCGTGATGGACGAACTGGAAGTGCCAGACGCGGCGGCCCGTCTTCGCGTCGAGACACACGAGGCTGTTGGCGAAGAGGTTGTTCCCTGGCCGGTTGCCGCCGTAGTAGTCGCCGGTCGGCGCTTCGACCGGGATGTAGACGTAGCCGAGCGCGGGATCGGCGCTGAGCGGGGCCCAAGCGCCGGTGTTGCCGGTGTAGCGCCACGACCCCGCCTCCCACGTCTCGTTGCCGAACTCCCCCGCCTGCGGGATGGTCCGGAACGTCCAGAGACGGCGGCCGGTGCGGACGTCGTAGCCGCGGATGTACGCGGGCGTGTTGGCTTTCGATCGCGGCGCCGTGCCGTTCTGCAGCGCGGCCCCCACGACGACCACGTCGCCCACGACGAGCGGCGGCGAGCTGGCGCCGATCGTGCCGGGCTCGACCGTGTCACGATCCAGCCCCTGCCACAGGTCGACGAGGCCCTTCGTCCCGAAGCGCTCGATCGGCCGGCCGTCCTTCACGTTCACGGCCACGAGCTGATAGCCGGGCGAGATGACCAGGATGCGCTCGTCGCCGCTGCCGTCCGTCCAGTACGCGACGCCCCGGTTCTGCTGCCGCGCGATCAGCTCGCCGCGCGCACCCTCGTCGAGCCGGTAGACCCAGAGCGTCTCGCCGGTGGCGGCGTCGACCGCGACCACGTCGCGGCGCGTGCCGGCCGTGAAATACAGCACGCCGCCGGCCATGAGCGGCGTCACTTCCCAGTTGTACTCGGGCCGCGGGCCGAAGTTGTCGGACTTCCACCGCCACGCGATGCGCAGCGTGGCCACGTTCGACGCGTCGATCTGATCGAGCGGCGAGTACTTCGTGCTCGCAGGATCGCCGCCGTAGTAGCGCCATTCGCCGATCGGCGCGCGCTGCTCGGTCCGCACGGCGCCGCCGCTCGCGGTCACGGCGAGGACGGTCAGCAGGGCGATGCGAAGGAACGGGCGGGCCATGCGGCTACCGGGGCCTGGGCTCGATGCGGATGACCGACAGCGCCGCGGGCGCGGCCGGCAACTCGCTCGCGCCGGCCGGCGCTTTGTTGACGCGAAAGACGTAGGCGATGACGTCGGCGGCCTGCTGCGGCGTCAGCGTCCCGGGCGCATCCTTCGGCATCTTCTCGCGGACGTTCGCGAACAGATCCTGCACGGACTTGCCGTAGTACGGCGCGAGCAGCGTGCTGCCCCGCAGCTCCGGCGCGGTCTCGGTGCCGTCGAGCGTCGGTCCGTGACACGACGCGCAGCGCTGCCGGTAGATCGTCTCCCCGCGTCCGGCCTGGGCCTCGGTGTACACGCCGTCCCACAGGCTGAGCGCGCGCGCGCTCGTCGCCGGCGTCCACGCGCCGGCGATCATCATCAGGACCACGACCTCTCGCCGCATCTCGTGCGCTCCCGCGGAGTCAGCGTAGCCTAACACCGCGGGACGGACGACGGCACCTGATACGATTTGCGCCATGAGACTGTGCCGGTTCACGAAGGGCAGCGGCAAGGTGCGCGTCGGCCTCGCCGCCACCGATCGCACGATCTTCGATCTGACCGGGGCCGGCGTCGATCGGCTGACGCCGCTGCTCGAGGCCGACGACGTGATGGCGGCCGTCTCCGACGTGATCCGCGACACGCTGCCGTCGGTGGCGCTGGCGACGGTGCACCTGCTCGCCCCGGTCGAACAGCAGGAAGTCTGGGCGGCGGGCGTGACCTACCTCCGGAGCAAGACCGCGAGGATGGAAGAATCGGACTTCAGCGCGACGGCCTACGATCGCGTCTACGACGCAGAGCGGCCCGAAATCTTCTTCAAGTCGCTGCCCGAGAAGGTCGTCGGGCCCGGCGACACGGTAGGCATCCGCGCCGACGCGCGCTGGAACGTGCCCGAGCCCGAGCTGGCGCTCGTCATCAACTCCCGCGGCCGGCTCGTCGGCTGCACGATCGGCAACGACATGAGCTCGCGCGACATCGAGGGCGAGAACCTTCTGTACCTGCCACAAGCGAAGGTGTACGCCCGGTCGTGCGCGCTCGGCCCGTGGATCACGATCGGCAGCGCGGAAGACGAGATCCGCACCTGGACGATCCGGCTCGACATCACGCGCGGCGGACAGACAGTGTTCTCGGGCCAGACCTCCGTCGGCCAGATCAAGCGGCGTTTCGACGAGCTCGTCGGCTATCTCTTCCGGTCGCAGGCGTTCCCGAACGGCGCCGTGCTCCTGACCGGCACGGGCGTAGTGCCGGACGAGAGCTTCACGCTCGCGCCGGGCGATCGGATCTCCATCGGGATCGACGGGATCGGCGTCCTCGACAACACGGTGACCGTCGTCTGACGCGCACGGAGACTGTGAGATGACCCTGCACGGCCAGAACTTCGTCGGCGGCCACCTGCGCGCGTCCTCTGGCGGCACGAGCCACGCCGTCAGCCCGCTGACGTCCACGCCGCTCGACGGCACGTTCCATCAGGCCACCCAAGCCGACGTCGACGACGCGCTCGAGGCGGCGGAGGCGGCGTTCGGCGTCTTCCGTGAGGCCAGCGGCACGGACCGCGCCGTGTTCCTCGAGCGCGTCGCCGACGAGATCCTCGCGCTCGGGGACGCGCTGATCCGCCGCGCGCACGAGGAGACCGGCCTGCCCGAGGCCCGGCTCGTCGGCGAGCGCGGCCGCACCGTCGGCCAGCTCCGCATGTTCGCGGGCGTCGCGCGCGAGGGCTCGTGGGTCGATGCACGCATCGACACGGCGATCCCCGACCGCCAGCCCGCGCCCAAGCCAGACCTGCGGCGCATGCTGATCTCGATCGGCCCGGTGATCGTCTTCGGCTCGAGCAACTTTCCGTTCGCCTTCTCGGTAGCCGGCGGCGACACCGCGTCGGCGCTGGCCACCGGCAATCCGGTGATCGTCAAGGCACACAGCGGCCATCCGGGCACGTCCGAGCTGGTCGCGACGGCGATCGGCCGTGCCGCCGCGGCCTGCGGTCTGCCCCCTGGCGTCTTCTCGATGCTCCACGGCTCGGGCAAGGTCATCGGCACGGCGCTCGTCCGTCATCCACTCGCACGTGCCGTAGGGTTCACGGGCTCGTTCGCGGCGGGCCGCGCCCTCTTCGATGCCGCGTCAGCGCGCCCGCATCCGATTCCGGTCTTCGCGGAGATGAGCAGCCTGAATCCGGTCTTCGTGCTGCCCGAGGCGCTTCAGCAGCGCGGCCGCCGGATCGCCGAAGGTCTGCGGACGTCGGTCACGATGGGCGTCGGCCAGTTCTGCACGAAGCCGGGCCTCGTGTTCGGGCTGCAGGACGATGCGTTCGCGGCGTTCCAGCAGGACGTCGCGTCGCTCGTGCGCGACGTGCCGCCGGCGACCATGCTGCACGCGGGCATCTACGAGTCGTTCCAACAGAACCTGTCGCACGTGCTCGGCGCGGGCGTCGAGACGATGGCGCGGTCGGCGATCGCCCCGAATCGGACGGAGACGCACGCCGAGGCCGTGGTCGCGCGCACGACGGCCGCGCACTTCCTCGCGACGGGCGCGCTGGCCGAGGAAGTGTTCGGGCCGTTCACGCTGCTCGTCGCCGGCGCGAATCTCGAGGAGCTCGAGCTCGTGGCCTCGCGCATGAGCGGACAGCTCACGGCGACCGTGCACGGTACGCCGGACGATCTGGCGCGCGCCCGCACGCTGCTGAGGATCCTCGAGCAGCGCGTCGGCCGTTTGATCGTCAACGGCTTTCCAACGGGCGTCGAGGTCTGCCCGTCGATGAATCACGGCGGCCCGTATCCGGCCACGACCGACGTGCGCTTCACGTCGGTCGGCACCGCGGCGCTGCTCCGCTTCGTCCGGCCGATCTGCTACCAGGACTTCCCGGCGCCGCTCTTGCCCGATCCGCTCAAGGACGGCAACCCGCTCGGCATTCAACGGATGGTCGACGGGCAGCTCGGACGGCACTGATGCGATGACGACGCGCGGTGCGGGTCAGCGATCCAGCCGCGCGGCACGGTCGCGCGACCGATCGGCCCGCTGCCGACCGCTCGGCCGGCGGCTCCAGGCGCGCGCCGCGTGACGCGTCACTTGACGATCGTCAGCGTCACTTCCGTCTTCAACGTCTCGCCGGTGATCTTGTCGACCGCCGAGCCGAACTGCAGAGTCTGGCCGTTGCGCAACATCAGCGTGTTCTGAAGGCTCATCGAGCGGATGACGGGCGGCATCGTGCCGGTGTCGCCGGCGACGGCCGAGTCGGTGATGTTGAGCGACAGCCAGTACTGGTTCTCCCCGGCGGTTTCCAACCGACAGATGATGTTCACGCCGACGTTCTGGTAGTTGAAGCTGGTCGCTCCGCTTTCGGCTCGCGTGGGGATCGGCACGTTGTTGCCGAGCATCAGCGTCGTCGGACTTCCCTCCCTGACGTACACGGTATAGGGCAGGCTGCTGATCTTCTTATCCGCCTTCTCGCCCTGGAACCGCGACAGCACCAGGTCGACACGCGCGGTTTGGAACGTGGGCGCGGATCCGTGCGCCGTGGCCGATTGTCCAGCCGAGATGACGACACCTTCTGCACTTGCGAGCAGCACACACGCCGCGATGGCGGACGTCACGTAACGCATGGTCAGTTCTCCAGATCAGGGTACGGTTCGATTGCGAACGGCACGACGACACGCACGATCGGCACCGGCTGAGGACCGCCGATCGCCGTCACAACGGCCTGTCTCACCGGGTCGTCGTCGGCCGGCACCACGACGCGACGCTCGCGCACGGCGGCCACCAGGCGCACGAACGCGCGGGCCTCCGCGTGAGAAATCAGCACCTCGGGCTCCGATCTCGAGCGTGCCGCGCTCCGCCTCGGCATCGACGCGCTGGCGGGTGCTGATGCCGGAACCTGCGATGGCGATCGAGGCGCCGCGAGCGGCTGCGCTTCCACGCCCCGCGGCACGTCTGCCGCCGATGCCGCGTCGCGCGCCGTGACGGCCGGCGCCGGCGCGATCCGATCCCACTCGGCAGCGTCTCGCCGGGCGATGATCGCCACCGCCGCCAGGGCGAGCGCGCCGACCGCAGTGAAAACCAGCGGACGCCACGCGCGCGGCCGATCCGTCTCGATTCGCCGCCACACGCCTGCGGTGAACGCGGGGCTCGGGTCGACCTCGAGCGCCGTGCGCAGCGTGGCCAGGTCGTCGTCAGGATCGTGGGCCATCGAGCAGCTCCCTCAGACGTTGTCGTGCGTCGAACAATCGAGACTTGACGGTGCCCTCGGCCACGCCGAGCAACTGCGCCACGTCGCGGACGCCGTGGCCATCGATGGCGGCAAGCACGATCACGAGCCGCAGCCGCCGGGGCAGCCGGTCGATCGCGGCCCAGAGGCGCGCGGCCCGGTCGGTGTCGACGGCGTCGCGCTCGGCGTCGCCGAAGGCCGGCATCGCGCGCGCCAGCGCCTCCTCGCGCGCGCCGCGACGGCGGTGCCCGCGCTTCCAGTCGAGCGCCAGCCGCCACGTCATCCGCACGAGCCAGCCGCGGAACCGGTCGCGGTCGCGCAGCGAGGCAAAGCGCCGGTAGGCCCGCACGAACGCATCCTGCGCCACGTCTTCGGCATCCGCACGATTGCGCAGGACGCTGAATGCGACACGGACCGCGAGGCGCGACGAGTCGGCGAGCCGCCGCTCGAACTCCCGCGCGGCCTCGTCCGCGTCGCTCACCAACTCCCCCGCCAGCCGCACGGCACGCTCATTCATGGCGCTCACCTGCAAGACGCCGCCGACGGCGAAGTGGTTCGAGGATGGAGCGGTGTACCGGACGCGGCTCGACGCCAGTAGGCCTCCATGGCCCGACGCGTCAGCGCACGCCGAAGCGGAAGACCGTGGTGGAGGTGTAGGTGTCCCCCGGCCGGAGGACCGCGGACGGGAAGGCCGGTGCATTCGGAGAATTCGGGAAATGCTGGGTCTCGAGGCAGAACCCGGTGCGTTGCGCGTACGTGACGCCGCCTTTGCCCGTGACCGTCCCGTCGAGGAAGTTCCCCGAGTAGAACTGCAGCCCCGGCTCGGTCGTCAGCACCTCCAGCGTCCGTCCCGTCGTCGGCTCGTACACGCGCGCGGCGAGGCTGAGGCCAGGCCCCGTACGGTTGAGCACGAAGTTGTGGTCGTAGCCGCGCCCGAGGCGGAGCTGCTCGTCGTTATCGGCGATCCGGGCGCCGATCCGCGTGGGCGTGCGGAAGTCGAACGGCGTGCCGGCCACGGGCCGAAGCTCGCCGGTCGGAATCAGCCCGGCGTCGACCGGCGTGAAGCGGTCGGCGTCGATCGTCAGCTCGTGATCGAGGATCGGCGCTGCCTTCAGCGCGCCGGCGAGATTGAAGTAGCTGTGCTGCGTGAGATTGATCACCGTGGGCTCGTCGGTCGTCGCGCCGTACTCGACGCGCAGCGCGTTCTCGTCCGTGAGCGTGTAGATGACGCTCGCCGCGACCCTGCCCGGGTAGCCCTCCTCGCCGTCGGCGCTCGTGTACGACAGCCGCAGCCCGACGCCGCGCGCGTCGTTGAACGGGTCGGCGTCCCAGACGACCTTGTCCCACCCCTTGATGCCGCCATGCAGGTGGTTGGGGCCGTCGTTCTTCGCGAGCGTGTAGGTCTGCCCGTCGAGCGTGAAGCGGCCGCCGGCGATGCGGTTCGCATAACGTCCGGCCACCGCGCCCAAGAACGACCGGCTCGTGAAGTACTCGGCGGCCGTGTCGTGTCCGAGCACGACGTCAGCGAGCTGGCCGGTGCGATCCGGTGTCTTCACCGACACGATAATCGCGCCGTAGTTCATCACGCGCAGTTCGACGCCGTGCCGGTTGGTGAAGGTGAAGAGCTGGATGGCCTGGCCGCCCGGCGTCTGGCCGAACGGCGTGGCGCTCACGTGAGCGGCGGACTCGGGCATCGTCGTGTCCCGGCCGCACGCGGCGACGAGCGCCGTGGCGGCGATCGCAACAGCCAGACGGCTTCGCATGATGGCGACAAGTATTATCATGCAGCCGCGCATGGGACGCCTCGACGGCAAAGCCATGATCGTCACCGGCGGCGCGCGGGGCATCGGCCGCGCGATCGTCGAGGCTGGCGCCCGCGAAGGCGCGCGCGTGACGTTTCTCGATCTGGACGCCCGCACGGCGGCCGACACCGTCGCCGGCCTCACGCGCGACGGCTGGCCGGTCCGGTTCGTCGGCGCGGACGTGACGCTCGAGGCCGATGTCCAGGAAGCGGTCGCGTCGGTGATCGCGCACGAGGGCACGGTCGACGTCCTCGTCAACAACGCCGGCGTGAACGCGTACTACGACGCGACGACGATGACGGGCGACGAGTGGGACGAGGTGTTCGCGGTGGATCTGAAGGGCGCGTGGCTGTGCGCGAAGCACGTGCTGCCGGCCATGCGCGCGGCCGGCCGCGGGTCGATCGTCAACATCGCGTCCATCCACGCGTCGCTGACGATGGCCGGCATGTTCCCGTACGCCGCCGCGAAGTCGGGCCTCGTCGGCCTGACGCGAAGCCTTGCGCTCGACTACGCCGCCGCAGGCATCCGGGTGAACGCCGTCCTGCCGGGCTGGACGCGCACCCGGCTCGTCGAGGAGTGGATCGCGCAGCAGCCCGACCCGGCGGCCGCCGAAGCCCACGTGCTCGACGCGCACCCGATGAAACGGATCGCCACGCCGGCGGAGGTCGCGAATCTCGTCGTGTTCGTCGCGTCGGACGAAGCCTCCGCGATCACCGGCGCCTCGCTCGCCGTCGACTGCGGCCTCGGCGCACGGTTCGCGACATGAAAGAGCTTCGGGTACGACGGGTACGATAGGTGCGACAGGCGAGAGGAGCGAACTGACGTTCGTCGGCTTCTTCAAAGAGCTTCCGGTACGACGGGTACGATAGGTACGACAGGCGAGAGGAACGAACTGACGTCTGTCGGCTTTTTCAAAGAGCCTCGGGTACGACGGGTACGATAGGTACGACAGGCGAGAGGAGCGAACTGACGTTCGTCGGCTTTTTCAAAGAGCCTCGGGTACGACAGGTACGAGTGGTACGACGGGCGACAGGGACGGCCTCCGCTGGGCTATCGTTCTCGACGAACGTGCTGAAACGAGCGCGATCTTCCGGCTACTTCTTTGCGGCCACGGCAGCAGCCGGCTGCGAAGGATGTCTCGAGGGCAGCAGCAGGGAATCACGAGGACCGTCGGCTTCATTCACCAGCACCGAATGGTCCAATCCGTCGGGCACGTGGATCAACTCCAAAGGCCTGTTTCATCGGTGGACAGTATTCGTTACGTCAGATGGACATTCGCTGTAATCCCTGTCTGTCAAACAACACGTAATGAACCTCAACTCGTCCCTCTCGCCCGTCGTACCCGTCGCACCGGTCGTACCTGTCGTATCTGTCGTACCCGAGAAGAAGATGACCCGCGCCAGCTCGTTCCTGTCGCCCGTCGTACCCGTCGTCCCGGTCGCACCCGTCGTACCCGAGAAGAAGATGACCCGCGTGAGTTCGTTCCTGTCGCCCGTCGTACCGGTCGTACCCGTCGTACCCGAGAAGAAGATGGCCGGCGTCAGTCCGTTCCTCTCGCCTGTCGTACCCGTCGTACCGGTCGTACCCGTCGTACCCGAGAAGAAGATGACCCGCGTGAGTTCGTTCCTCTCGCCCGTCGTACCCGCCGTCCCCGTCGTACCCGTCGTACCCGAAAAGGATCTCCAATGACCGGACGTTTCCTCACCAATGCTGACGTGGTTCGTGACGTGCTCGACTGGGGCTCGCTTGGATGGGTGAGCCGGCCGGCGGCGACCGGCGCCAAAGCGCTCACCGTCCTGGACGTGGACCTGACCCCAGGGTTCGGCCACAACTTCCATCGACATCCCGACCAGGAAGAGGTCATCTTCGTCGTCGACGGAGAAATCGAGCAGTGGCTCGAGCGCGAGATGCGCGTGCTGCGGAAGGGCGATGCGGTGTTCATCGGCAAGAACGTGGTCCATGCGTCCTTCAATGTGTCGGGCCGGCCGGCGCGCGTGCTGGCAATCCTCGGGCCGGCGGTCACGGAGGCGGGCTACGTCGCGGTCGAGGTGGGAAACGAGGAGCCGTGGCGGACGCTTCGGTGAGCCGATGGGAAGCCGCAAGTCGTAAGTCGTGAGCCGCAAGTCTCGAGCCCTGCGAGGAGCCGGATGCCGAAGTTCGCCGCCAACCTGTCGATGATGTTCACGGAGGTGCCGTTCCTCGAGCGGTTCGGCGCCGCGGCGCGCGCGGGGTTCCGTGCGGTCGAGTTCCTGTTTCCCTACGACTACCCGCCCGGGCAGCTCCGCGAGCTGCTGGAGCAGCACGGGCTGGAGCTCGTGCTCTTCAACCTGCCGCCCGGCGACTGGGCGGCGGGCGACCGCGGCCTGGCCTGCGATCCGGCACGCGTCAACGAGTGCCGCGACGGCGTCGGCGCCGCCCTCGAGTACGCGAAGGCGCTCGGCGTCGGCCAGGTGCACATGATGGCCGGCGTGCGCCCGCGCGGCGTCAATGACGACGCGATGCGCGACACCTACCTGGCCAACGTGCAGTTCGCCGCCCGCGAGCTGGCCGCGCACGGGCTGCGGCTGATGCTCGAAGCCATCAATACGCGCGACGTCCCCGGCTTCTACCTGAACACGTCACGCCAGGCCCTCGACCTGATTCACTACGCCGGCGAGCCCAACGTCTTCTTCCAGTACGACGTCTACCACATGCAGATCATGGAGGGCGATCTCGCGGCGACGATCCGGAAGCATCTTGCGACGATCGGACATATCCAAGTCGCCAACCCGCCGCTCCGCCACGAGCCGGCCGACACCGGCGAGATCAACTTCCCGTTCCTGTTCCGCTGGCTGGACGACATCGGCTACGCGGGATGGATCGGCTGCGAATATCGGCCGAAGAGGACGACGGAAGAAGGGCTGGGGTGGATGCGGGAATACCTCTAGCTCAGAGCGCAATCACGGCAGGCCACGAACATCTCGGGACATCGATCATGGACAGCATCGGTTTCATCGGACTCGGCATCATGGGTACGCCCATGGCGGCCAACCTGCTCGGGGCGGGCCGCACGCTGCATCTCTTCAGCCGGAGCGGCGTGCCGGAAGCGCTCGTGACCGCCGGGGGCCGTGCGTGCGCCTCCTCCCGCGAGGTCGCCGAGCACGCCGACGTCGTCATCCTGATGGTGCCGGACACGCCGGACGTCGAGCGCGTGCTGTTCGGGCCGGCCGGCGTGGCCGAGGGGATCGCCGCCGGCAAGCTCGTCGTGGACATGAGCTCGATTTCCCCGATCGAGACGCGCGCGTTCGCCGAGCGCCTGGATGCGAAGGGCGTCGGCTACGTCGACGCGCCCGTGTCGGGCGGTCAGGTCGGCGCGAAGAACGCGACGCTGACGATCATGGCCGGCGGCTCGGCCGAGGCGTTCGCGCGCGTGACGCCGATCTTCGAGGTGCTCGGCAAGCACATCACACACGTCGGCGACGTCGGCGCCGGCCAGACCTGCAAGGTCGCGAACCAGATCATCGTTGCGCTCAACATCGAAGCCGTGGCCGAGGCGCTGCTGTTCGCCGCCAAAGCCGGCGTCGATCCGGCGAAGGTGCGCGACGCGCTGATGGGCGGCTTCGCCTCGTCGCGCGTGCTGGACGTTCACGGCGACCGCATGATCAAACGGACGTTCGATCCGGGCTTCCGGATCGAGCTGCACCAGAAGGATCTGCACCTCGCGCTGTCGAGCGCCCGCGCACTTGGCGTCAGCCTGCCGAACACGGCGACCGCCCAGGAGCTGTTCAACGCCTGCCAGGCGCACGGCCGCGGCAAACAGGATCACTCGGCGATGGTCACCGCGCTCGAGGCCCTCGCGAAGCACACGGTGGGCTGACGCGCCGCCGACTGCATGATCACGCGCCGCGCCGCGAGATGAGCGGGGCGTCGCCGTGCAGGCCCCCGTCGCGCGAGATCATTTCCCGCTGCGTTCGAGCCACGCATCGGGCTCAGCGGCTCTCGGGGCTCGCGTCATCGCCACCCCTCGCCGACGAGCCCCACCGACACGCCGCGCTCACGCGGGCCGTCGAGCTCCACGAGAAACACGCGTTGCCAGCGGCCGAGCTGCAAGGTACCCCTGACCACGTTGAGACACGCCGAGGACGGCAGGAACAGCGCGCGACAGTGCGCGTGCCCGTTGGGCCGCTCGCCGGCGACGACGTTGTCCACGCGCCGCTGCGGGTCGTCGTGCGCGTAGCAGGCATCGCGCGGCGCGGTGCGTTCGAGGACGGCCGCGAAGTCGTCGAGCAGCAGCGGCTCGTGCTCGTTGACGACGATGGCGGTGGTCGTGTGCTGGGTCTGCACGCTGACGACCCCGGTGCGCAGGCCCGAGACGGCGACGATGGCGGCGAGCCGATCGGTGATGTCGGTGAACTCGGTGGGCTGGCTGGTCGCGATGGTGAAGTGAACGTGTCGTGTGACGGTAACGGGCGTGATCGTGTCCATGCAGGCTCCTCGCTCCAGAGCATCGAAGGAGCCGGCGGCAAATGTCTTCAGAGACCGGTGAGCGCGGCGTGAGATCTCGGTGAGCAGTCAGGCCCGGCGCCGGCGTGTGAGGCCAATCGCCACGCCGGCGCCGAACAGACCGCCCTCGGCCATCCCCAGCAAGGTGCCGGAGACGGGACCGAAGTCCGGTTCGCCGACGAGCCGTCCCAATGACGTGAGCGCGGCCCGGGATCCGTTGGACGTCTTGGCGATCTGGTGGATCGTGCCGCCGACGAGCGGACGGCCCATGAACGTCAGCGCGCAGGCGGTCAGCGAACAGGCAGCGGCGATCACGGCGACGGCCTTGGCACGGCGCCGTCCCCGCGGCGCCGCGAGACCACCGTCGGCCCGCGGCGTGCCGGCGGCATACCCGAGCCCCGCGGCGGCGCCGAGCGCCAGGCCCTCCAGCGCGCCGCCGATCGGCACTTCCACGCCAACGAGCGTCGAGAGCGACCAGCGCCCGAGCCACTGCGTCAGCCCGCCGACCAGGCCGCCGCCGATCGCCGCGCCTGCGAGCAGCGCCGCGGCGCGCCGCGAGCGGACGGCTGCCTCGGCCATCGAGATCCCGGCCCCCACGCCAGCGCCGCCACACGCGCCGCACGCGCTGCCGATGGCCGCGAGGACGCCGGCCAGCGCCGGCGGTGACGTGCTGTCTGGCAGGAGAGCGAGCAGGGTGCCACCCGCCAGCCCTGCGAGGCCTCCGGCGACGAACCCGCCAATCGACGCGGCCACACCACGGCTGGCGGCGATGCGCGCGGCCCGGCGGAGCCTCAGCCGAACGAGCGCCGCCGCGGTTCGCCAGGACTCCGCCGTGCCGGCGATCGGCACCTCACCCGCCGACGGGACGTCCCACCTCGCGTCGCGCAGCATGGCCCGCGCGAGCACATGGCCAGGCCGCGTGCCGAGGCGTGACAGCGCCTCGCGCGTGCCCAGATGGTGCAGCAGCTCGGCGGCCTCCCGGCGGTCTTCGTGATCGGTCTCGCCGGCACCGGCGCTCAACCGCTGCAGCAGCGGCTCGAATGGATCGTCGGCGCCGGCCGGCTCGATCTCGACGACGACGGCTGGCGCCGGCGCGGCGGCGCCGGCGGCGGCCGGCCACGTGCTCTCCTCGTCCTCCTCGATCACGCCGTCGAAGACGAAGCGGTACCCGTGACGCGCCACCGTGCGGATGAAGCGCGGCTCGCGGGAATCGTCGCCGAGCGTACGGCGGATCGTGCGGATGGCCTGGCTCAACGCGCTGTCCGACACGACGACATCGCTCCAGACGCGATCGAAGATGTCGCGGCGATGGACGGCTTCGTGGCGGTGCTCGACGAGGAACACCAGCAGGTCGAAGTAGCGGGGGATGAGCGGCGCTTCGCTCGTACCGCGCACGAGGACCCGCCGGCGCGGCGACAACACGAAGTCGCCGAAGCGATAGCGCGGCATCTCGCGGGTGATCCTACACGTCCCGCGGCGCGGCCTGCGGCAGCGGTACCGCGACGGTGATGTGACGATACGCGAGCCCGCCGGTGTGGTCGCCCTGGACGTAGAACGGGCCGGGCGCGCCTTCGTCGGCGTCGAGCGCGCCGCCGGTGATGCCGTCGATCTCTCGCTCGTTCACCGTCGTGACGCCGTCGTGCGCGATCGTGACCGTGCGGCCGACGAGCGTGACGTCGAACCGGTGCCATTCGCCTGGCCGCCGCGGCAACTCCGGCATGGGGGCGATGCGGCCGTAGATCGACCCGATGCGCCGCTCGGGCGGATTGCGCGTCAGCGGCTCGAACTCGATCTGCACCTCGTAGCGGCCGCGGAGGTAGAACCCGCTGTTCGTCCCCGCCTCGCCTCTCACCTCGAAGTGCAGGACGAAGTCGTCGAACACACGCGCCGATCTGAGGTTGGCGCCCGCGGCCTGGTTCACCAGCAGGCCGTCGCGCGCGATCCACTCGCTGCGCTCACCCACCGGAATCCAACCGTCGAGCGTCCTGCCGTCGAAGAGCGGTATCGGCGCCGACCACGCGGCAGGCGGATCCCGCCGCAGGTCCGGCGCGCGCATGCCGAGCAAGGGGACGGACCAGCCGTCGTGCCGCTGCACGCCGATCAGCATGTCGCCCCGCGCCTCGAGGTCCCACACCGCGGCCGGGCGCCGAGCCGACCCTGGCGAAACGAACGTCAGGCGCGGGCCGGAGAAGGCCGCGTCGGCCAGCCGCACGACGTGCCCGCCGGTAGGTTGATGCCAGACCTCGTGCTCACCCTCCCTGTCGACGACGGCGAGCCAGGCGCCGCGCTGACCCACCGGGGTCTGGACGTTGAAGTTCCATCGACCGAGGAACGGGTCCGGCGCCGTCATGATCCGCGATGACTCCTCGGGAACGTCGACGTCTTCAGCTTCCGCCAGGCCGCGCGCACGTGGGAACGGACGCGATCGCCGATCGCGCCCACGTCGCCAACCGCCTCGCCCGATCGTCCAGGAGCGGATCAGCGGCCGCCGCGGTGTGGCGAGCCGACCTCACCGCAGGGCCGCGCGGATCGGACGGCCGGACGTGACGCCCTGCCGCAGTTCGCCCTTGACCACGACCGGCACGCCCGCGACGAGCACGTACTCGAATCCGACCGAGTGCTCCGTCGGATGGTTGAAGTCCGATCGATCCGTCACGCGCGCGGGATCGAAGATCGTGAGGTCGGCATCGGCACCTTCCTGCACGCGGCCTTTCTTCTTCATGCCCGGTACGCGCGGCTCCAGCCGGCGAGCCGGCAGCAGCGTCATCTTCCGGAGCCCATCCATGAGCGTCAGCCAGCCCTTCTCGCGCACGAGCTGACCGAGCACGCGGCCGGAGGTGCCGACCGCACGCGGATGCGCGACGAGATCCGGGAAGACCAGCCCGTCGCTCACGACGAGCGTCGCCGGGTCGCGCGCGGCGGCCTCGAGCGCCGACTCGGGGATCGCGTGGATGACGACTTCCTTGTCGGGATGCTCGCGCTGCAGCGTGGCGAACGTCTCGGCCGTCAGGAACTCGCCCGTCGCCGGCCACTGCAGCTCGTCGTAGCCGATGCCGAGCGTCTCCTGCCAGCCGGGATCGAACCACGTGGACCGGATACCGCTCATCGCCGCCGTGTACGGATAGAACTCGGTCGTGACGTCCTGTCCCCTCGCCCGCGCGTCGTTGATCGCCGCGAGCAGATCGCGCGTCGCGGACAGGCCGCTCGTGCTGACGTGGCACACGTGCAGCGGCACCCGCGTCTTCTCCGCGAGCGCCAGGACCTCCTTCAACGCGTCCGCGCTGCTGCGCGTCGTCTTCGTGCCGAGGCCGGTGAACCTCAGGTGCACGTAGACAACGGTGCCCGGCACCTCGGCGGCCGCCCGGAACACGCGGGTGACTTCTTCTTCGCTCGCGGCTGGGGTGTAGAAGAGCGTCAGGCCGACGCCCACGGCGCCCTGCGCGAGGCCCTTGCCGATCAGCGAGACCATCCGATCGATCTGTTCCGGCGACGCCGCGCTCGTCCGCGCGGGTCCGGAGAAGTGCCATCCGTGGTACTCGTCCTTCATCACCTGCACGCGTGCCGGCGCATGGCCGGCCGCGATGCCGACGTTGACGATGGTCTTCCCCTGCCGCTCCGCATACCAGCGGTCGACGTCCACCGTGCCGTTCTCGACGTCGAGCATCGACGTGACGCCGTCGAGCGCGCGGAATCCGTAGTTCAGGTTGTCGACGCCGTGACTGTGGATGTCGATCAGCCCCGGCGCGACGACCAGACCGGCGGCGTCGATGACGCGCGCGCCCTGCAGCGGGCGATCGCTGATGGCGTCGATGCGATCGCCGGCGATCCCGACGTGTGCCACGCGGTCGAACCCGGTTTCGGGATCCATCACGCGGCCGTTCGCGATCACGAGGTCGTAGGTGCGGGACGAACAGGTCGAGAGGAGCAAGGCCGCCGCACAGCACGACAGCGGCCAGAGCAGGCGAACGATGCGGAGGAGCACGGCACGGCATTCTACCGTGCGGGCCTGCTTGGCCGCGCAGGCCGCAGCGGCCCGACCGAGCACGGCGTCGTCTGTGCTCACGGAAAGCGCCGCCGAGGCGGCCGCCGGACCTACCAGCTCCGACAGGGTTCGGTGAGCGCGTGCGCGCGGGTCCCGTCGATCCCGATGCCGCGCAGCAGCTCCTCGAACGTCTGCAGCGGCACGCGGTTGCCGCCCGCGCCGATCGCGGGCACGCGCGCCCACCGTTCGTCGGCGAGCCGCGGGGGCGCCGCCTGAGGCGTCGCGCCGTCGGGCTCGCTCACGGCGTGGCCGATCGCGACGCACAGCTCGGGATGATCGAACGGCGCGCGCTCGAACTTCACGCGGTCGTCGGTGAACGACGCCATGAACGCCGGCATCGCGACGCGCTCGCTCGCGTCGGGCGCCCAGCGCCGCAGCGCGCCCGATCCGTAGTCGCCCCCGATCGTGTAGAAGTCGACGATCTGCTCGAGCGACGACTTGCTGCCGGAGTGGAAGTAGGGCCCCGTGAGCTCGACGTTGCGCAGGCTCGGCGTCTTGAAGAGCCCGCGCCACGACGGAGCCTGCGCGGGATTCGCCTGCGCGGTTCGCGACAGCCAGGCGCCGAACGGGTCTTTCGCGCCGAGGCCTGGGTCGTTGTCCACCGGCTCGACGCCCGTGAAGAAGAACCCGGCGTCCGGCCCCATCCCCTTGAAGCCGAACGCCCCGAACACGCCGCTGTAGGTCGCGAGCGACAGCTCGGGATCGACGTGACACGACGCGCACGCCCGGCGCTGGAACATTTCCATCCCGATGAGCTGCTGGTTCGTGAGCGCGTCGCGCTGGCCGTCGAGATACCGGTCGTACGGCGAGTCGTCCGACACGAGCGTGGCCTCGTAGGCCTGGATGGCGAGGCCGAAGAAGAAGCCGAAGTTGTACTCGTCCTGTCGAAACGCCGCCTCGCCTTGGCGGCGGGTCCGGCGGCCGAGATCCGCGCCGTGCTCGTTCACGAGCGACAGCGACCGGAAGTACTGCGGCTGAAACGCGGCGTGCACGAGCGACGAGTACGTGTAACCGGGCCGCAGACCGCGGCCGTCGGCGTTCGCGAACGGACCGAGCACGCTGTCGTCGGGCGCGACCTGCTGCAGCGCGAGGGGCGCCGCGTCGAGCACCTTGCGGCCGAGCCACGCCCACGTGCGCCCCTGATACGACATCTCGCCGTCGTCGAGCGGCGGGCCGACGGCCTGCGACGCGAGGCTCGCCTGCTCGATGCGCATCGCCTGCAGCGCCAGGCCCGACGGCGTGTCGACGAGCACGTGCGGGCGCGGATCGGACTCGCCGAACGGCGTGGCGCCGTTGAACACGTCGCTCGCGCGCCCGTCCCAGAAGTTGCGGAACATGAACACGGCGTTGATCACGGTCGGCGCGTTCCGCGGCGTCACGTGACGCAGCGCCAGGCCGGGCGCGCCCGGCAGCGCGCGATCGTCCACGTCCGCCGCCGCGTCGGCGCCGCCGCCGGTGCTCACGCCGGCGAACCGGCGCGCCACCATCCCCGCCGATCCCGCGCGATGCCCGGCCGCCATGAACGCCGTGCTGAACGGGAAATCGCCGGGACCGAGCGTCCAGTTCGGCGTCACCGGATCCTTCGTCGTGGACAACTGGTGCTGACGGCGATGATCGGCGCCGGCGTGGAAGTGACACGTGGCGCAGGCCACGCGGTTGTCGCTCGAGATCTGCACGTCCCAGAAGAGCGCCTTCCCGAGGACGACGAGCATGCGCTCGTCTCGCACGTAGCGCCCGAGATCGGGCGGCTTGGGCACCGCGACGGTCTTGAGCGACGTGATGCGCGCGTTCTGCTGCGCCGCCCAGACGCTCGCCGACATCCAGACGAGCGCCAGGCTCCAACCGGCCGCGCGACGGAAGCGGACGAACGTGGCCATGGGTGGCTTCACTATACGCTCGACGCGTCAGCGCGGTCGAAACGAATCGCGCGGTCGATGCCTGCCGGCTCACCTCCTGCCCGCCAGCGCCTGGCATCCTGAGCGACGCACGGCGGAGTGGCTGAGCCTCTCGCCGACCGCGACATTCCCTGCTCGGCGTACACTTGTCGCCGCGTGTCCGACCACAGTCCGACCTCGTGCGTGCGCGCCCGCGTGCTGCCGCTGCTCCTGGCGCTCGTGATCGCGACCGCCTGTTCGCGCGATCGGCCGGCGGGATCGGGGGACTTCTTCGGCGGGCGCACCATCACCTACGTCGTCGCGTCCAACGCCGGCGGCGGATACGACACCTATGCGCGCATCGTCGCGAAGTCGCTCGCCCGGCACCTGCCAGGCAGCCGCGTCGTGGTGCGCAACGCCCCTGGCGCTGGCGGCCTCATCGGCGCGAACGAGATCTACAGAGCCAGGCCCGACGGGCTGACGATCGGAACGTTCACGTTCGGTTTCCTGTATCCGCAGCTCGTGGGCGATCTCGACGGCCAGCTCGACCTCGAGCAGATGTCCTGGATCGGCAAGGCGGCCTCCGAGCCGCGCATCCTGGCGCTCGGCCGAGCGACGGGGATCGCCACCGCCGACGACCTTCTCCGATCCACGACGCCGATCCGGCTCGCGACGACGCCGCCCGGCACGTCGGCGTTCTACGCGACGCAGATTCTCGCGGAGGCGGTGGGTTTCAAGATCGATGTCGTCCCCGGCTTCGACGAGGACGAAGGCCAGCTCGCGATGCTCAGAGGCGACGTCCATGGCCTCATCGCCTCGCCGTCGTCGCTGCGTCCCGTCATCGACCAGGGCCTCGCGCACATGGTCCTGCGCGTCGGCGACAGCCCGGACACGGCAAGCGTCGCGGCGGCCGCCGATTTCGCCACGACCGATCGAGGCCGCGCCCTCGTAGCGCTCCTCGCGGCGCAATCGCTGATCGGCCGCCTGACCGTCGGGCCGCCCGGCATCCCGCAGGCCCGGCTCGACGTGCTGCGCCGCGCCTACTCGGCCGCGCTCCAGGACCCCGAGCTGCTTGCGGACGCGGCCCGCCTCAGATTGCCAATCGATCCGCTGGACGGCGAGGCCGTCGCCGAGCGCGTGCGGCACGCCCTCGATGCGTCCGCCGAGGCGGTCGCGTGGCTCCGCGCGCTCTCGCCCCACCGTGGATTGCAGGTCGCCGCTCCGTGATCGCGTCGTCGCCGCTCGACAGCCTCTTCGCCCTGCTCTCGTCACCGCAGCTCGTCGCGCTCATCTGCGCCGGCGTGCCGTTCGGCCTCGCGCTGGGCGTCATTCCAGGGATTGGCGGCCGGTTCGGGTTGATCGTGGCGATCCCGTTCGTGCTGCACCTCGATGCCGTGGCTGGCGCCGTCTTCCTCGTGGCCATGCACGCCGTCGTCCACACCGGCGGGTCGGTCCCGAGCATCCTGCTCGGCATCGGATCGGGACCCGATGCCGCCACCGTGGTCGATGGTTACCCGATGGCGCGCCGGGGCGAGGCGGGCCGAGCGATCGGCGCGAGCCTGGCGGCGTCGGCGCTCGGCGGGATCGTCGGCGCGGCGCTGCTCGCCACGTCGCTGCCGCTCGTGTCCTGGCTGATGTTCTCGTTCGGTCCGCCCGAGATCTTCCTGCTGGCGCTCGTCGGCATCACGTTCATGACGGCGGTGAGCGGGGCGAACCTGCTGAAGGGGATGATCGTGGGATCGCTCGGCCTCATGTTGTCGTTCATCGGCCGCGATCCCGAGCTGGGCATCCCGCGCTTCACCTTCGGCCAGACGTTCCTGTGGGATGGTCTCGGCGTCATCCCCGCGATCGCCGCGATGTTCGCCGTGCCGGAGACGATCGCGATCGGCGCCTCGCGCGCACCGATCGCCGCGCGCGCGGCCACGGACGCGGTCATCCGATCCGGCGAGATGCTGACGGGGGCGATGGACGTCATCCGCCATCGCTGGCTCGCCCTGCGCACGTCGGTGCTCGGCGCATTGATCGGCGTCGTGCCGGGCCTCGGCGGCGAGGTCGCGGCGTGGGTCTGCTACGGCCATGCCGTGCAGACCGCGCGCGACCCGGCGCGATTCGGGCAGGGCGCCGTCGAAGGCGTGATCGCCCCCGACGCCGCGAACAACTCGAAGGAAGGCGGCGCCTTGCTGCCGACGCTGTTCCTCGGCATTCCCGGCAGCTCGGGCATGTCGATCCTGCTCGGCGCGCTCGTGGCGCTCGGCGTGCAGCCGGGACCTCAAGTCGTGCTCGGACACGTCAACCTGGCCTGGACGCTCGTCTGGACGCTGGTGATCGCGAACGTGCTCGGCGCCGTGATGCTCGCGGCCGTGGCGCGCTGGCTGACGACCGTCACGCGGGTGCCGGGAGGGCGGCTCGCGCCGTTCGTGCTGGTCTTCACGCTGCTCGGCTGCCTGGTCGGCACCGCGGGCGCATCGTCGCTCTTCGTGCTCGCGGTGCTCTCGATGCTCGGCGTCTGGCTCGCGCGCGCGGGTTGGCCGCGCGCGCCGTTCGCCATCGGCATCGTGCTCGGCAACGTCGCCGAGCGGGCGCTTCACCAGTCGCTGTCGCTCTGGGGCGCGCGGTTCCTCTTCAGACCGGGTGCTATCATCCTGCTCGTGCTCGTGCTCGGCAGTGTCGCTTACCATGCCCGCGGTCGACTCTCGAAACAGTGAGCGACCCGACGTCGGGCTGACGACGGTGCTGCTGGCCGTCTTCGCCGCGATGACGTGGACGGCAGTGGGCTATCCCGGAGCGGCACGCACCTTCCCTCTCCTCGTCGGCGGCATGGGCGTGGCGCTGTGCCTCGCGCAGCTCGTCCGCGGACTCCGCGCCGCGCCGCACCGCAGCCGCCCGGCGACGCCGCTCCGGCCGCATCTGGTGATGCTCGGCTGGCTCCTCGGCGCGATCGTGCTCGTGAGCGCGCTCGGCGTGCTCGCCGGCTCGCTGTTGTTCCTCTTCGGCTTCCTTCGCGTTCGCGAGCGAGAGTCGATCGCGTGGGCGGCGGCATCGGCATTCGCCGTCGCGCTCCTGCTGCACGTCGTCCTCGAGCGTGGGCTCGGCCTGGTGCTCTACGAGGGAATGCTGAGGTGACCGCCTCCGTGCCTGGCGCGTCGTTGAACGTCGACGAGCGGCTGGCCGAGGGCGCGCCGCTGCAGTTGGCGCTGGCCGATCGATTCTGCAAGGACTCGTGCTGGTGGTACCACGGGCCGCGGCAATACCTTCGCGCGCTCGGCGTCATCGCCGGCGTCGCGAAGGACCGCGAGTTCCTCGTCGACGCGATCGCCGCGTCGGCCGCAGCCGCCCGGGGCGAGCGGGTGCTCGTCTCTGGGGCCGCAGATGCCGGCACGTTGAGCTGCGTGCTGGCAGCCTTCCGCGCGGCCGGCCGCAGCCCGCACGTGACCGTCGCCGACTGCTGTCGGACGCCGCTCGAGGCGTGCCTGGCGTACGCCTGCAGCGCCGGCGCGGCCGTCGACGTCCACCACGGCGACGTGCGCTCGCTCGATCGCCAAGGCGCGTTCGATCTGATTTGCACCCACTCGTTCATCGGGCAGTTCGAGCCCGAGGCACGCGCCGGCCTCGTCCGGCACTGGTACGACCTGCTCGCGCCCGGCGGCACGGTCGTGACCGCCGGCCGGCTCCGCCCGCACCTCGCGACCACGGAGGTCGCCCGGCAGATGGATCTGGCCGACGCGCCGGCCATCTCGATGCGGATCCGCAACATCGACGAGTCGGCGTGCGTGGCGCTCGGCATCACGCGGCCGATCGCCCAGGCATGGGCGGAGGAATGGCTGCGCCGCAAGACTGTCCGGCCGCTCCGATCAACCGACGAGCTCTACGCGCTGTTCGACGCGGCCGGATTCCGGCAGACGACGCTGACGCCGTTCCGCGGAAGCGCGGCGGGTCAACCCGACCGGGTCGGGCTCGTCGCGATCCGCGGCTGATCGCACTCCTCGCCCGTGATTCACGTTCTCGTCACCCCCCAGTTCGATCGGCCGATTCGCAACCTCACCGCCAACTGCGGCGGCGCGCTCGATGACACGATCCGGATCGTCACGTATCCGTACATCCTCACGCGCCGGCAGGTCGATCCGGGAACGTACCTCTTCGCCGATCTCGACCGTGTACCCGGCGCCGATGCCGCCGCCGTGCGCGATCTGGCCGCGGCGCTGTCCGCGACCGGCGCGGCGCGCGTGCTGAACGACCCGCGCCGCGTCCTGCTCCGGTACGATTTGCTCCGCCTCCTGCACGACCGCGGCGTGAACGACTTCCGCGTGTTCCGCGCATCCGATGACCTCGGCGGCGTGCGGTTCCCCGTCTTCGTGCGATGCGAACACGATCACGGCGGGCCGAGAACGCCGCTGATTTCCAACCCGTCGGATCTGGCGT
Organism: Acidobacteriota bacterium; assembly: GCA_020853395.1. Lineage (NCBI taxonomy): Bacteria > Pseudomonadati > Acidobacteriota > Acidobacteriota bacterium. The sequence continues at coordinate 229,594 of JADYYY010000016.1, read as the reverse complement.
CGGCGATCGACCGGCTCGGCCGCCGCCGCTCCTGGCGTGAGCAACTGATCGTGACCGAGTGCGTGGCCACGCCAGACGGCGACGGGCTCTACCGCAAGTACGGCGCCCTGTTCGTCCGCGGCCGCATCATTCCCAGCCATCTCATCGTCGCCCGCTCCTGGCTGGTCAAGGGCCACTACCGCGTGGTCACTGCGGACATCGCGACGGAAGAGTACGAGTACGTGCGCGACAACCCGCACGCGGCGCGGCTGGCTCCCCTGTTCGAGCTGGCCGGCATCGACTACGGCCGCATCGATTACGGGTTCGCCGACGGGCGGTTGCAGGTGTACGAGATCAACACCAACCCGACCGTCATGGGACGCCGGCAGGCGCCGCACGCGAGCCGGCGTCCGAAGCGGCAGATCCTCGTCGATCGGCTGGTCGATGCGTTCCGCGCGCTCGACGCGGATGGGCCGCGAGCGAAGGCAGGCGAGACGATCGCGCTGCGTCCGCGGCGCGGCCTGCTGCCGTCATGGGCCTTCAGGAGCGTGCGCGCGACACAGGGCCTGTGGAAGATGTACGCCCATCGGTCCGGCATCCGCGCGGCAGGTTCGGCGTCGCCCTCGCACGACCTGCCGTCAGCTCCGCGTGCTCGGGCTGATGGCCCACACGACGCGCTGGCGCCGCCGGATGAAGTCGAACACGCCAACGAACGCCGCGGCGTTCACGGTACAGAAATACGTCCACAACCGTAGGATCGAAGGGACGCGCGCCCTCCGTTTCTGCAGGAACGTGCCGGCGCACAGCGCCGACACGCCGACCGCCAGCGTCAGCAGCATAGCGCGCTGCAGCGGGCCGCCGACGGCGAGATTGATCGCGGCGGATGCAAGAAGGAAATACGGCACCAGCCAGCGCAGCCATTTGTGGCTCGCGAGCCGAAGGGCGAGCAGCGGCCGGAATGGCACGAGGAAGAACCCGACCTGCGCGTGCGCGCCGAGCTGGCGCGTCACCATGCGCGCCTTCCGCTGGAACTCCTCATCGAGACGAGTCGCGGCCCGTTCGTACGCCCGCGCGCGCGGCTCGACCTCGACGCGGCGGCCGGCGGCGAGCGCGCGCAGCGGGTTCGTCGAGTCGTCGGAAACGTCTGGCGGCAGCGGCGCGACGAGCGAACGCCTGATCGCGTAGATGGCACCGGAGACGACGAGCGTGCCGCCGAAACGGCTCTCGGCCTTCTTGATCGCATTCTCGAGCCGCCAGTACAACCCCTCTCCCGCGCGCACGACCGGCTCCGCGTCGTTGCAGTACACGAGCTCGCCCGTCACGCAGCCGACGCCGGGGTCGTCGAACCGCGCGGCCAGATACCGCAGCGCGTCGCGATCGAACTCGGCGTTCGCGTCCGTGAAGACGACGAGGTCGGCCGACGAGCTGGCGATCAGCCTGTTGAGCAACGCGGTCTTGCCCACCCGGTCCGCGGATCGGACGATCGTCACGCGTGGATCCGCCAGCCACTCGTCGAGCTCGCCGGCCGGGCTGGCAGCGCCATCGAGGCCGACCAGCAGCTCGAGCCGTGCTGGCGGGTAGTTGAGCGACGTGAGGTTCCGCAGCCGGCTGGCCACCGTGGCCAGCTCGTCGCGCGACGCGAACACGATGGCGATCGACGGAACGTGCGCGGCGGCAAGGTCGACGGGCGCCATCGTGCGCGGAGGCATGACGCGGCTCGCTGCCCACACCAGGAGCGGATAGCCAACGTAGGCGTAGGCTACGGCCGCGAGGAGCGTCCACGACACCAGTTCGGCCGACATCGTCACGATCAGAGCACCGGAGAGACGGCCGCCACCACAGCCTCGGCCAGCCGCGTCGTGCGGTTCACAGCGTGATGGCCTACGCCCACAGGGTCCAGCGCGTGATGGAAAACCGGTGCACGGGTCTCAGGGCCGTGAGTATAGCGCCGGCGCCTCCGAACGGATGGCGCAGCAGCCCACGCCGCGCGCGATGATGATGGCGAGCCGAACGCGCCCGCGCGGAGGTCGCGCTGTCGCGCCGCCAAGCGTCGGCGATGCAGCGATCGTATCCGAGACGCGGCAGCAGCGAGATCGATCGTTCCTCCGAGGCGACGAGGACGGACGAGAACTGCGTCGGACTCAGCCGACGTCGTAGCCGAAGAACGAAACGAGCGCGGCATCGCGCCCGAGCTGCTGCGCAATCGCGTCACGCTCCAGGCTCGTCAGCATCTCGATCTGACGACGGTTCTGATCCAGCAGCCCCTGTCGCGGGTAGTCCTTGACGTCGAAGGTCGCGTGCACGTCGACCGTCGCGAACTCCGGCGCGCCAGGCGTGAGCGCCTCGATGCACGCAGCAGGACGCGCACAGAACGCCTCGTACGAACACCGCGTCACGTCGAACTGCCCGATCCAATGCTGCATCCACCGTGCCCGTTCGAGCCAGATGTCCGCGAGACGACGGACGATCTCGACGCGCTCGTCCGGGGTCTTCTGCTCCGGAGCGTGATGACGCACGAGCACGCTGGCGCACTGTGCGAGCGGATGCCGGGTGAGCGCCATCAGCAGGTGGTTCGGGAACACGCGCATCAGTTGGTCGATTCGAACGAGGTTCGGCGGGCTCTTCTCGATCACCACGGTGACGGGCGTCGTCTGGCAGAGCTCGTCGATCCGGGCGAGCCACGCCGCGCGAATCGCCGCCCAGTCCATCACCTTTGCCGGATCCCAGCGGGCGGCATCGGACATCTCCGGCACGAGCCACTGTCCTTCGCCGCTCGGGTGCAGCAGCGCGGCGCCCGACGCGGTGCTCAGCACGCGGGCCAGTGCCGTGGACCCCGAATACGGCTGGGTGAGGACGAAGAGAAACCGCGGCTCGTCTATACGGGACCGCATGTTTCGCCAGGCTGCGGAGCTCTCACACGAACGCGATCGAGCAGACCGCCGGGTGCGCACGGCGTTTCGGCTCTGTGATCGGCCTCATAGCGGAGAGATTCAGATAATCGGGGCGTCCCGCTCTACCGCGCCGGCTTCGTCTGCCGCCACGCGATGACGAACAGCACGAGGAACACGACGTCGGCCCAGGCCCAGGGGATCCACATCCATGGCACGCCGCCGGTGAGCTCGTGCCAGAAGACGGAGATCGTGTACGCCAGCTTCAAGCCGATCCCGTACGGGATGAGATCGCGGCGCGACACCGGATCGTTCGCGATGCGAACGAACATCGCCGCGAAGACGATCAGGAGCATCGCCGGAAACTGCACGTAGCCAAGGTGATTCGGCGGCTCGACGCCGAACAGCGCGAAGATCGGCCTGGCGAACAGCAGGACGGCGACGCCGAGCACGCCGTCGAACAACGCAGCGACGAGAAACAGGGGGCGAATCCAGGACGGCGTCATGAGGCCTCGCTTCGGATGGGCGCGCCCTTCTCCGGCCGGAGGGCGCGGCGGCGCCGGAAGAAGCGGCGGCGCCGTTCACGCGTCGCTTCGTCGCTGTACAGACGGGCAGCGAGATCCCGCAAACCCGTTTCCAGGTCGGCGACGCTCATGTGGGTTGGCCGGAAGTTCACGTCGAACAGCGTGCACAGCTCCCACGCGCCCTCGCGGATCAGCCGTCCTTCGCGGCGAAGGCGCTCGTAGAGCGGCGTGCCGGGAAACGCCGTCTGCACGGTGATCTGCACCTCGTACAAGCCGCTGTCGCGGACGAACGTCCAGATCGATTCGAAGCTGTCCGCGCCGGCGCCGTCCAGGCCGAGGATGAAGCACCCGTTCACCGTGATGCCGTGATCCTGGATCCGCTCGATCGCCCGCCCGTAGCGCGCGAGCTGCCGCGCCTTCCAGTTCGATCGTTGCTCCAGCCCGTCGAGCCCGGCCGCCGTCGGGCTCTCCAGGCCGATGAGCACCTGCGCGCAGCCGCTGTCGCGCATCAGCCCGAGCAGCTCCTCATCGTCGGCCACCGAGATGTCGGTTTCGGTGAACCACCGCACGCCTTCGCGGGCCAGCGCCCGCATGAGCGCCTTCGCGTGGGTCTTGTTGACGAAGGTGTTGTCGTCGGCGAACTCGATGAACGGCGACGGCCAGATCGACCGGATCTCGCGGATCTCACGCATCACCCTGTCGACCGGTTTGACCTTGTAGCGCGGCGAGATCCGGATCGACGCGGCGCAGAACTCGCAGCGGAACGGGCACCCGCGCTGCGTCTGGACCGTGAGCCGGTTGTAGCGGCGAACGTCGAGAAGATCGAACCGCGGCATGGGGGCGTGCGCCAAGTCGAAGCTCGCCGCGCGCGCGTCGTACACCGGCGCCGCGGTCTTCCGAGCGAGATCCGCGACGACGCGCGGCCAGGCGAGCTCACCCTCGCCCAGCACGATCGTGTCGGCGTGCGCGCGCGCGTCGTCGGGCACGGCCGTCACGTGCAGGCCGCCGAGCACGACGTGCGTGCCGGCCGCCCGGTAGCGATCGGCGAGCCGGTAGGCTTCCGGCATCTGCGCCGTGAAGCTCGAGATCGCCACGACGTCGAACGGGCCGGGCAGCGCGTCGAGCGCGTCCGGCTCCGGCACGTCGCGGTACTCGACGGCGACGGACGGTGGCGTGAGGCCGGCGAGCGTGAGCAGACCGAGACTCGGCAGCGACGCGATCGTCCTGTTCCGCTCGACGAAGCCCGGCAGCGTCAGCCCCAGCGCCGTCAGCTCGGGGTTGTACGCCCGCACGCCGCTCATGGCGATCAACCCGATCCTCATGGCCGGCTCCACGCGAGGAGCGTGCAGACGATGCCGCTCCCGACCGCAATCACGGGAATCGGAAACAACTGCCGAAACGGCTCTCGCCATGCCGAGAGGAAACAGCACGCCGGCATCGTGATGGCGCCGATGACGAGCGCGACGGACGCGACCGGCACGGTCGATCCGCCGAGACCCGCGGTCGTGACCGTCAGGCCGAAGAGGATGTTGAGGAATCCGAGCCCGAAGAACGAGATGTGGCCCAGCCGGAGCAGCCGCCGCCTGAACGTGCCGTACCCGCCCAGCCAGCGTTCGTCGTGGAAGAAGAGGCCGATGCCCGCACCCGAGACGACGCCGGCGAGCATGCCGATCCATCCCGCCACCAGCGCGAACGACGCCGCGTCCTGTGATGAGCCCATGGGGCGCTCCGGTAGCGGCTAGCTTATGCCAGCCGAACGCGGTGTCGGCCGGCGAATTTTCGTCCGGACCTTCGGGAACGCGCAGCACGAGAACATGCGCCGGACGACGCTCGACTCGCCCGTTCAACGATGAGAGCGTCGTCGGGAGGCGTCCATGTCCGAGCGCACCACGCTGGCAGAGTATCGGTGCGGTGACGAAACCACGCGGCCGCGCGAACTGCACTAGATTCTGCTCAGGGCGGCGATGCGCGTGCGATCCGTCCTCAGAGGATCCGCCGGCACCCTTTCCGGCATCGGCATTCGATCTCGGCGACCCCGTCGGTGTTGTAGTCGTAGGTCAGCTCTTCGCCTTTGCGGAGGCGGCGCGACGCGAAGATCCAGACCGAGCGCCCGATGATGTCCACATGGCAGTTCGGCCGGCACGAGTGGTTGATGTACCGCGCGATGTTGCCGCCGACAGCCGCATCCCGAGACCAGCGATCGTTGATGATGAAGATCCAGATCCGATGGCGAGGCAGATAGCGCTGCTCGCGCCGCCACGCCTCGGCCTGCGAGATCAGCTCGCCTTTGTACTCGACGATGCGGGTGCCGGCGGCGATGTTTTCGGCGGCATACACGCCCCATCCGGAGATCGCCGAGGGGCGCCGTTGCAGGCGTGGAAGTGTCGTCACGAGGAGAATCTAATCACGATCCTCGTGCCGGATCGCGATCGGGCGCCCGCGGCACGCGCGTACCGGCCTACGCGCACAGCTCCCTGATGCGTCGAAGCACGACCGGCCTCGAGGCGATCACGGCCATTTCCCAATCGCGCGCTCGCGCCAGGTTCGCCGTCAATCGATCGCGCCCGGCCGCAAACGTCGCGAAGGCTCGATCGACATCCTCCTCCGAGAGCGGCGCCATCGGCGAGGTGGTGAGCGAAATTGCGAGGCCGAGCCGCTGGCACGTCGCCGCCAGCGCAGGCTGATCCCAGATGAACGGATACGAGAGCATCGGCACCCGGTGCACGATGCTCTCGTGCGTCGAGTTCAAGCCGTGGTGCGTGACGAAGACGTCGGCCTCCTGGAGGATGCGCCGCTGGTCCACGTTCGGCTCGATCCGCACACCGCGTCGCGCGATCGACGCGCCGACCTCGGCGGGCACCGTCACGCCGCCGAGCGTGATGACCGCCTGCATCCCGGGATGACGCGACACGCCGGCGGCGATCGCCTCGAACGCCGCGGTCGCTTCCTGAAGACGAAACGGCACGATGAAGGATCCGAACGACACGTACACCTTCAGCCCGACACGAGGGCGGCCATCGAAGTACGGGCGAGCCGGCACGTCACGGGCCGCGTCCTCCTCGAGAATCGATCCGAAGAACGCCACCGGCTCGAAGCACGCGCGCCCGGCCTCGGGCAAGAACTCCGGCGGCTCGCCGTAGAGATTGAGATCCGGGCTGAGGTTCGATACGTACGAGAACGGCGAAGCGTCCGCGACGCCGTAGTCATCGCGTAGGCGCGCCACGGCCGCCTTGCACTGCGGCGACACGTGGACTCGAGGGTGCGCCGCCATGATGGGGATGTACCGGTCCGGGTCGACGTTGTGTCCCGCGCAGACGTTCACGCGCGGGAGCCGCAACACGTGGGCGACGACGCGGCCGATCACCGCGAACGTGTCGTGGACGACGACGGTCGGCGCGATGGCGCGAACCTCCTGCGCGATGGCGTCGCCGTAGGCCGCCGCAAACGTCACGTACCGGCAGGCGAACGGCCACGACTCGCCGTCGGCCTGCTCGATCGCGTAGCGCGAGAACAGATCGACGCACACGCCCCCGAGGCGTTCGATGTCTGGCCGGAAGCGCTCGTGCGTGTAGACGTGAGGGCGGAAGCCCGTCCGGGAGAGCCCGGCGATCACCGGCCGGAGCTGCTGGAAGTGGCCGCGGTCGGGCATGCAGAACACCGCGGCGGCCGGTCGACCCATCGCATACCTTATATCGCGCATGTCCGAACGCGAGCGCTACGTCCAGGTGGCCAGGCACGCCGGCCGGCGCCACTCCGGCCCGCTCGTCGAGGCGCTGCAGCGGCTGACGGAGGATCCCGATGAGATCATTCGCGTCCTCGGCACGCACCGGCTCATCCGCCTGATCCTGAACGCGACGAGCGCCGAGGATCTCTCGCGCGCCCTCGCGCCGGCGCTCGCCGAACGGTTCGAGTCGTGGCGGGCGAAACCATGGCCGTCCAACGCGGCGCTGCTTCGAACCTTCGACGAGCTACAGCGGCACCTGGCCGCAGCGGGCGTGAACGTGCTGCTGCTCAAAGGGTTTCCCCTTGCGGTCCGGCTGTACGGCAGCCTCGAGGGGCGGCCGCAGCACGACATCGATCTGCTGGTGCGGCAGAACGACAGGCGCCGCGCCAGCGCGGTGCTCAGGACGCACGGATGCGTCCGTCTCGGCTACGACGCCCACGCGGTGACCTTCGCGCTCGCCACGATCAAGCTGGACGTCCATCGCTGCCTGCGCGGCGCGCCCGCGTTCCATCTGGAGGAACGACCGATCTGGGACGAGGCGGTGGACCTCACGATCGACGGCGTGCGCTGCCGTACGCTCTCGGACGAGTGGACCATCGTCCTGATCGCGCTGTCGATCTTCGAGGAGCTCGCGCATGGATCGACGCAGCTTCGGGCACTGGTCGATCTCTACCTGCTGCTGCGCGATGTCGATGCCCGCGTCGACTGGGATCGATTCTTCGCGCGCCGTGATGCCGCGCGGCTCGCCGGTGTCTTCGCGAACGTGCTGATGCTCGTGATCGAGCTCTTCGAGGTCCGGGACGAACTGCCTCATCTCGTGTCGATGTTGGCAGCATGGCGGTCCGCGATCGTGCCGCTGACCGCCGATGAACGGCTCACGCTGGTGTTCGCGCCGCCGCGCACGCCGGCCAACCTCCGCTGGTTCGCCCGGATCTACCCGGGCTCGCTGGCGCGCTATCTCGCCGCGTTTTGGTGGGCCGGCTTCCCCGCCAACGTTCGCGACGTCAGCGTCCGCCGGCTGATCTCCGGTGGACGCGTCGCCTGGCAGATGCGCGTCGCGAGAGCGCCGCACTCGGCAGGGGGCGCCTGATCGTGGCGTACCGGCTCTGGCTGATGGTGGTGCTGATCACCGCCTACACGTTCGCCTTCGTCGATCGCGTCATCGTCGCCGTGATCGGCCCGGCCATCATCAGGGAGTTCGGACTGAGCGACGTCGAGTTCGGCCTGCTGGGCGGCCTCGCCTTCGCCCTCCTCTTCTCGGCCTGCGGTATTCCGGTGGCGCGGCTCGCCGAGCGACGCAGCCGTGTCCTCATCATCGGTTCGTCGATCGCGGTGTGGTCGCTCATGACCGCGCTGTTCGGCACGGCACGGTCCTACGCCGGCCTGCTGATCTATCGCCTCGGCGTCGGAATCGGCGAAGCGGGCGTCGTCCCCGCGTCGCATTCGCTGCTCTCGGACACGTTTCCCGCTCACCGCCGCGCCTCGATGCTCGCGCTGTTCACGTTGGGCGCGCCGCTCGGAGCGGTGGCCGGCAGCGTCGCCGGCGGATGGCTCAGCCAGATGTACGGCTGGCGGACGGCCATGGCCGCGGTCGGGCTGCCGGGTCTCGTCCTCGCGCTGCTCGTGATCGTCACGCTCCGTGAACCCGTCCGCGGAGCGCTGGATCGGCACGGCGCGGCCGCCGCGCCGCCGCCGTTCCGCAACATGATGCGCGGTCTTTTCCGCGATCCGGTCTTCGGCCACATGGTGATGGGGGCCTCGCTCACGAGCGTGGCGGCGACCGGCATCAACCTGTTCGGACCGACCTATCTCGTGCGTCGGTTCGGCATCGGTATGGCGGATGCGGGTCTCTGGTTCGGCGTCGTCGCAGGCGCATCGGGCGTGGCGGGCATCCTGGCCGGCGGCTTCATGACCGATCTCGCCGCACGAAGACACGTCCGATGGTACGCCGGCATCCCGGCGTTTGGCGTCGCGCTCGCGTTCCCGCTGTACGTCGTCGCGTTTCGCCAGGAGACGGTGGCCGCGACGCTCGGCTATCTGGTCGCCGGCGCGGTGAGCCTGACGACGTACATGGGACCGACGTTCGCGCTGGCGCAGAACATCGTCAGCGCGCGCATGCGGGCGTCGGCATCTGCCGTCGTGCTCCTCGCCATGAACGTGCTCGGCCAGGGTCTCGGGCCGACGCTGATGGGCGTGGCCAGCGACGCCTTCGCCAGCCGCGCCTTCATGCTCGGCGACTACCGGACGTCGTGCTTTGGCGCCGGCGCCGTGCCGGCGATCGCGGATGCCTGCGCCCGCGCGTCCACTGACGGGCTCCAGGCGTCGATCGTCGTGACGGCGGGTTGCCTGGCGTGGGGCGCGGTCCATTTCTGGCGGGCGGCCACAGCGCTCGGACGTCGCCCGCACGCGATCGCGGCGTGGGACGCGCCGCCATGATTCGGGCCTACGCGCACAACGGGCTCACGATCGGCATCGAGGCAGATGCCGACGAGCACACGTGGCTCGAGGAGTTCCTGACGCCAGCCTTCGCTGTCGCGGACGTTCCAATGCAAGCCGTCGACGTGCGCGTCGGGCTCGATCCGATTGCGCCCCCCACGGCCGGCGATCGCGATTCGGACACGTGCGTGGCGTTCGCACAGGACTCGAGCCCGCTCGAGCTGCCGGTCCGGCGGACGTCCCGCGGTCTGGCTGTGCACGACGCCACCGACGGCATCGTCTACGCCGTCGAAGACGATGGCCGCTCGACCAGAGTGGGTGTCTACGGCGATCGGCTCCAGGCACGAGCCCACGTGCTGCGCGTCGTGCGCGAGTACGCCCACAACCACTCGATCGCACGCGGCGCGGTCGTGCTGCACGCGGCGGCGATCGTGACCCGCGGTCGTGCGGTGCTGATCGCCGGCCCCAAGCACTCGGGGAAGACAACGACGATGCTGCGGCTGCTGGAGCAGACAGGCGTCGGTTTCCTGTCGAACGATCGCGTGGTCGTGCGGCACGGTACGCCGCCTGCTGCGCTGGCCGTGCCGACCGTCGTCGCGATCCGGTCGGGGTCGCGCGAGCTGTTGCCGTCCATCGCCGCGAGGCTGGCGCATTGCGGGGATCTGCTCCAGCATCGCGAGGCAAGGCTGGCGGCTGGACCGCGACCGCCGCGGACATGGCAGGACGCGTGGCACATCAGCCCGCCGCAGCTCTGCGCGGCGCTGCCGTGCGCGTCCGAGGCGTGCGCCCCCGTTGGCGCCGTGGTGTTCCCGAACGCGGATCGCGAAAGCGCTTTCGTCGACAGGCTCGACGACGAGCGGGCGGCCACGGCGATCGACGGAGCGTTGTTGTGCCGCGCCAGCGGGCGATTCTGCTCGGAGGTCTTCACGCTCGGCGCCACGCCGCCGGAGGCGAACGAGATGATGCGCCGCTGTCGCGCGCTGGTGCCCGCGGTCGCCTGCTACGCGATCGGCGTGCCTGACGTGAGGGCCAATGCCTCGCTGGCGACGTTGATCGCGGCGTGCCTGGAGCGGCCGTGCTGACAGCCCGGCGCGCGAGACTGCTGGCCGCTCACGGCCTGCACGTGGCTCGCGAGGCGCGCCTGTCGAGCCGCGCCGAGTCGCCGGTGTCAGGGCTCGATCTGGTGGACGGCCGACGCGTGAAGATGCGCCTCTACCCGACGGCGGCGCGAGCCGACGACGTCTGGCGAATGCTGCAGGTCGCGGGCACGACGCTGCCTCGACCAATCCTGCGGCTCGGGCGCTGCCTCGTCGTGGAGTACGTCGAGGGGACACCGCTCGACCGGCTGCGCACCGGTGCGTCCGCCACCGGAACGGCCCGGCTCGTCCGCGGCGTTGGCCGCCTTCTCGCGCGGCTCCATCGAGCGCCCGCGCCGCCCGTCGCCCCGACGACCTACGTGAACACGCGATGGCTCGTGACCCGCGTGGCGAGAGCGTTCCGCGCGCGGGCATTGCTCAGCGAGGCGGAGGCTCGCGCGCTCATGCGCCTCGCGCTGCCGACCGACACGCGAACGGCGATCAGCCATGGCGATCCGTCCCCCGGCAACATCGTGCGCACGCGGGCCGGACGACTGCGGCTGATCGACGAGGAACGGCTGTCGCTTCGTCCGCCGGCGTTCGACCTCGCGAGGGCCGTCACGAGCTGGCCGCTGACGCCCACGCTCGAGCGCGAGCTGCTCGCCGGTTACGCCGCCGCCGGAGGGCCGGTGCGGGCATATCTCGACAACCGGACGTTCTGGATTGCGACGGCGCTCGCGACGGTCGGCGTCTTTCGGCTGGCGACCGGCCGCGGCAGCCTTCGGCGCGTCGCGGACGGGTTGAGACGGATAGCTCGCGGGTACGACGGGTACGACGGGCGACGGAATCCGAGATCGCGCTAGGGAACCGTCCTGACGATCTCCAGCAGTTCGATGTCGAACACGAGCGCCGCGCCCGCGGGTATCGTTGGCGCTCCGGCATCGCCGTACGCGAGATCGGACGGGCACACCAGCCGTGCCTTGCCGCCGACCTTCATCCGCTGCACGCCTTCGGTCCAGCACGGCACGACGCCGGTCAGCGGAAACGTGGCCGGCTCGCCGCGATCGTAGGAGCTGTCGAACACGGTGCCGTTGACGAGCGTCCCGCGATAGTGGACCTTGACGGTGTCGCGCGCGCTCGGCGATGCCCCGGTGCCGGCGGTGATGTCGCGATAGACGAGGCCCGACGCGGTCTTCACCGCCCCGAGCTCGGATGCCGCTCGCTCGAGGTAGGCGGCTGCCACCGCCTTTTCCCTCGTCATCGCACGCTCTCCGCGCACCGTCGCGAACGGCTCGATCGTCGGCCCCCACTCGTTGAGGTCGATCGCCGGCGTGCCGGCCGCGCCGTCGACGAGCGCGCGCTTGATGATCTCGATCTCCTCCGGCGAGAGGTCGAACTGGCGGATCGACCGCTGCATGAGGAGGCCGAGCGCGTAGATCGTCTTCTGCTCATCGGAAAGCGGGGCCATCGCCTGCGAGGCCGGAGCACTCGACGATGGCGGCGGAGGCTGGGCCGGCACCGGCGCGGCGGGTGTGCGAGGGCTCGCGGGCTTGGGAGCCGGAACGGGTTTCGCGGCCGGGGCCGGCTTCGACGTGGAGACCGGCGGCCGCGCCCCCTGCGCCCCGAGCGCGACCGAGCACAGGAGCAGCAGCATCACGATACGGAACATGTCACGCTCCTGGAACACACGCGCTGCAGGCCGTCAGCCGTCGATGGCCACGCCGTAACGGTCGCGGAAGAGGTCGAGGTGATGTCGCACGTGGCCGGCCAGCACGAAGGCGAGCGCGCGCACCGTGATGCTCCGGCCGTTCGCCACGCCGGAAGCCGCCCACTGCGCCTCGGTCAGCGTCCGGAACATGCACACGTTCGCTCGGCGCAGCAGCGCGAGCTCCTCGACGAGATCCGCGAGCGTCGCGTCGTTGAACGTGGCGTGCTCGACGTACGCGTTCTCGTCGATCCCGGGCAGCGCGGCCGTGTCGCCCCGGCTGAACGCGAGCGCCCGGTAGCCGAAGACGCGCTCGATGTCGCCGAGGTGCCCGACCGCTTGCCGAAGCGTCCACTTCCCGGGCGCGTACGCAAACCGCTCCGTGTCGGCCGGCACCGCCGCTGCGAAGCGCCTGACGACGTCGATCTGCGCAGCGAGCGCAGGGACGATATCGGTCTCGGGAACGCGGTCGACGTAGGCCTGAAAGGACGACGGATAGTCGCCGGCGGCGGGTCGCATCATGCCACTCGTGTCGATGATACGTCAGGGGCGCTGCCCGCCAGAAGCGCCAGCTCGCGCCATTTCCAGTAGCAGTCGACGTTCACGAAACCGATCTCGCGCAACCACTCGAGCTGCGTGTGCACGTCCAGCAGCCTGTTCGACGGGTCCTCGTCGGCGGCCGTGATGCCCATGTCCGCCAGGAACCGCGCGTGCCCGTACGGCGACGCCGATGCGACGTGCTCGAGATTGCAGAAGACGCCGCCGGGCTGCAACCGCGCGAAGATCTCCCCGTACAGCGCTCGCTTTCTGTCGTGCTCCAGATGGTGGATCGCGAAGCTGGAGATCACCGCGTCGAACGGTCCGAGCGCGGCAGGCAACGGATGCTGGAGATCGTGCGCCACGACGTCCACGCGCGCAGCACCGCCGTACCGCTCTGCGAGGCGATCGAGCATCACCGGCGAGAAATCCACGGCGACGCCGGATGCTTGCGGTCGCGCGCGGAGCACGAGATCCAGCAGCCGGCCGTCGCCCGCCCCGAGGTCGAGCACGCGCCGCACGCCGGCGGGAATCTCGTCGACGAGCGCCGCTTCTCCCTCCGCACGATGGGCCACGTGATCCGCCCGCTGGAGATACGCCGCCGCGTGCTCAGCCGACTGCCATTCGCTCATCGAACGACCAGTGTCGCACGGGTTCGCTCGAGTCGCCGTCAGCCTGGAGCGACGCCCGACCGTCGTCGCCGGAAACCCTCAGCCGCCGCAGATGAACGTCGCGTGCCGGGAGAACACACGCTCGCTACGCGGGCTTCTTGTTCCGCTCGCCGCCACCGTGCACGTGTCCGCAGCGGGCGCACATCGTCGGCGCGAGCGCGTTGTCGACGTAGTGATCGACCGGCGGCAGCGTCTCGAGATACGCGAAGATCGACGCGAGATCCTCGTCGGTCATGTGGCGGAAGAAGCGCCACGGCATGACCTCCGAGAGCTCTCGTGCACCGACGTGGCCGGTGCGGAGCGCGCCGGCGAAGATCTCCTCGGTGTAGTACGGGATCCCGTTGGGCGCCGGCGTGAGGTTGGCTGCCGCCACGATCGGCCGGCCCGGCAGTTCGACGGTGTTGCCGCCGGCGAGGTCCATGCCGGCGATCGGCTGATTGTTCGCGTCGACGGGCGTGTGGCAATCGGCGCAGACGGCGAGGTTCACGAGGTAGGCGCCGCGCTTCTCCGGCGTCGAACGATCCGGCTCGGGCACCGGAGCGTCGAGCGGCTCCGGCGCCGCGTTGATCAGCCGGTTCACGGGAAACGGAATGGCGGACCGCGGGCGTTCGCGCCGCAGCGGCGACAGCGTGCGGAGGTAGGTCACCACCGACGCGAGATCTTCATCCGACATCCGGCGGAACTTCTGGTACGGCATCAACGGGAAGAGCGCCCGACCGTCATGGCCGATCCCCTCCCGCACGGCGCGCGCGATCGCATCGTCGGACCAACCGCCGATCCCGGTGTCCCGATCCGGCGTGATGTTCGGCGTGACGACCCAGGACAGCGCCGGTTCGGGCCAGGGCTGCCCGCCGCCTTCGGTGCCAGGTTTCGGCACCCACATGGCGCCGGGCTCGACCGATTCCGAGTGACACGCGAGACACGGCGTCACCGCGGACAGGAGATAGGCGCCGCGCGCCAGCCGCTCCGGACTCGGCGTGAACGTGCGATCCGTCAGCGGCCGCGCCCGCGGACCCAGCACGGGACGCCAGCCGACCGTCGCGGAAATGCCGCCGGCCAGCACGACCAGCAGCACGACGAAGGTGTACGCGAGAACTCGCTGCCAGCGCTTCATCGGCCAACCTCCTGGACGCTGTCCGTACCCTGAAGGCGGCGACTGCCCCGAGGCCGAAGACCCGTGGCGGTGGCTGTCTCGAGAGTCTCAACCCCTCGGAACGAACCTCGAAGGACGACCTACGACTCGTACGCGACGCCCAACCTGCTCAGCACGTCCGCCGGCGCGCCCGTCCATTCGGCGACCGGACGGTTGCCCTGGTAGCCGATGTCCGCGACGCCGACCCGGCTCGACCAGAATCCCGTCGCCACGAGGTCGCGCATCGCCGTGAAGAACGCAACACCCTGGCTGAGCTCCGGCCGCGCGCGGCGCGGCCACGCGATGTCGTCGAGCACCTGTCGCCGTTGAACGTCGGTGCAGTCGGTGAACCGGCGATCGAAGCGCGCCGTGCACTCGGCGTCGAGCCAGCGCAGGCCGCCGCGCGCCGCCGTCTGCCGCGCCGGTTGATCGGAGACGATGAAGTCGATGAACTCCGGCACGCCGGCGTCCGAGGCGCTCCCCGAGCGCGCATCCTTCGGGATGATGAGGTTCGAGAGCACGGTGACCGTCGCGTATTCGTGAGCAGTGAAGAACTTGCGCGCGTAGGGTTTGCCGGTCGCGGCCGCCTGCGCCCGGGCCTGCTGGGCCTGCGTTGCGGCCGCCGTCGCCTCCTCCGCCGTCCACGTGAACGCGGCGGCAGCGGTGGCGCCTACGGCCTGCAGCATCGTGCGCCGAGTGAGCTTCGCCATCAGAGGTTCCCCTTCCGCCGCTCGTCCGCGATGTACTCGGCCGTGCGCCAGGCGAGCGCCATGATCGTCCAGGTGAGGTTCTTGTCGGCTTGCGAGACGAACGGCGCGCCGTCGGCGACGAACAGGTTCTTCGCGTCGTGCGCCTGGCAGTACCGGTTGAGCGCCGACGTCGTGGCGTCGTGGCCCATCCGCACGGCGCCGGCCTCGTGGATGATGAGCCCGCCGACCGCGAGCCCATAGTCCTCGGCGGCCGTCGGCATCGGCGACGTGGGCGTGCCGCCCATCGCCTCGATGATCGACCTGAACGTCTCCTGCATGTGCTTCGCCTGCAGCCGCTCGTGGTCGCTCCACGTGTGGTGGAAGCGCAGCACCGGAATGCCGTACTTGTCCACGACGTTCGGATCGATCTCGACGTAGTTGTCCGCGCGCGCGACCTGTTCGCCGCGCCCGGCGAAGTTCACGAACGATCCGTAGTAGCGCCGGTACTCGTCCTTGAGCTCCGCGCCGTACCCGCCGCCGCGGCTGCCCGGGAAGTTGTGAATGCCCGACAGGAACCCGTAGCCCGGCATGCCGTACCCGCCGCCGAGCTCGACGTGATACCCGCGCGGAAACCCGAGCGCCTTGTTGTCGCCCCACCACGGGAGGTAGAGATGCGCGCCGCCGGTGCCGTCGGCGTTGTATCGCGGCAGGCCCGCGAGCGCGGGGACATGACCGCCGACGCTCAGCCCGGTGGAGTCGGTGAGGTACTTGCCGACGACGCCGCTCGAGTTCGCGAGGCCGTTCGGATGGCGCGGCGATTTGGAGTTGAGCAGCAGGCGCGCCGACTCGCCGCAGCTCGCGGCCACGACGACGACGCGCGCGCGCACGTGGTGGTCGGTGAGCTTCTGCGTGTCGACGTACGCGACGCCGGTGGCCAGGCCGTCGTCGCCGGTCGTCACCTCGCGCGCCATCGCGTTCGGGACGATGGTGAGCTGCCCGGTCTTCAGCGCGGGCGGCAGCATCACCGAGACGCTCGAGAAGTTGGAGTGCGTCGCGCAGCCGCGCCCGCATTGCCCGCAGTAGTGGCAGGCGGCGCGGCCGTTGTGCGCGCGCGTGAGGATCGACAGCCGGGACGCGACAATCGGAATCCTGAGCTGGTCGCACGCTCTCTTGATCAGCAGCTCGTGGGCGCGCGGCCTCGGCGGCGGCAGGAAGATGCCGTCGGGCTCGTTGTGCAGGCCGGTGCGGGCGGCGTGGTTCTCGCCGAAGATGCCGACGAAGCTGTCGAGCTTGTCGTAGTACGGCTTCATGTCGTCGTACGTGATGGGCCAGTCGTCGCCCAACCCGTCGAGGCTCTTCCGCCGGAAGTCGTCGGGGCCGAACCTGAGGGAGATGCGTCCCCAGTGGTGCGTGCGGCCGCCGAGCATGCGGCCGCGGAACCAGCGCCAGGCCCCACGCCCCACCGTGTAGGGCTCGCCCTCGATCTCCCAGCCGCCGATGCACCCGTCGAACGCGCCGAACGGCTTCTTGTCGCCGCCATAGCCGCGCGTCGGCGACTCGTAGTTCCACGCGAACATGGCGGAGTCCTTCGCCGAGTCCCACATCGGCCCGCCCTCGAGCATCACGACGTTCGCCCCAGCCTCGGTCAGCACCTTCGCGACGGTGCCACCGCCTGCGCCGGAGCCGACGATGCAGACGTCGTACACGCGTGGAGATCGAATCACCTGCATGGACAGTTCCGGATTCGCTGAGGTGTCATGTGGACATTGAACGGGCTAGGTGCCGTTCGAGAGAGGCACATCCATTGGGACAGTGGCCTTGGACATCGGATTTGGGCATCGCCCGTCCGTCCGTTGGTTGTTCGCGTGCGCGAACGATATCAAAGAACGGCCGGGGATGATCGCCAGGTTCGGCGTCCGGATAGATGCGGGACAATACGCCATGCGTCTCCCCGCGCTCGTCGTCAGCCTCCTCGTCATCGGCGTCCTCGTCTCGGCCACGCTCGCCGCGCAGCTCCGTTATCGACCCACGGAACGTGGGCCGTGGCGGCCGTGGTCGTTCACGGCCATCGCCACGGCACGTGCCGCGCGTGGCGCCACGCCGGCGGAAGTCCAGGCCTATGAGGCGCGGCTCCAGGAACTTGGCGCGATCGTCAAGCGCGCGCCGGCGGTGGCCGAGCCCATCGGGTTCGCGGCCGAGATCTGGGGGCATCTCGACGGTTACGCCGCGCCGGCGCCGGGTCAGCCGGCGGGACGAGCCGTCCCGCTCGCGGGCGGCCTCTCCTTCGGCGCGTTCCCGCTCATCGAGTACATGCGGAACGGCAAGCTCGCGAACGAAGATCTGAAAGGTGGCGAAACGGCGTTGCTCCAGTTCTTCGTCAACAGGATCGGCAGCGACGTGTTCACGGGAAGACGCCCAACGGAATGGCAGGCCGACGCTCTCGAAGGTTTCGTCGAGCCGGAGGGCGGGACGTCGGTGGCCGGCCTTTCACGCTTCGACGATGTGTACGTGCTGAAGAGACACGACCGGCCGCTCTGGCTGCCGGTGCCGCTCGGCGACGCCTTGGCCCCGGCCGTCGCCGAACGACGCCTCGCGTACGAGACCCAACGGAACGCCTTTGCGAAGCAGGTCGCCGAGTTCGCCGAGTGGCAGACGCCGGCAAAGCGCGCCGCCCGCCGGGCGGGATGGACACAGGCGGCAGCCACGGTCCCGAACGGGCCGGAACTGCTCGCCAACATGGAGGCGGCCGACCGGCAGATCGAGGCCGCCAATCGCGAACGGCTGGCGCCAGGCGGACCGGAGGATCGCGCCGTCCGCGCCGTCGAGGAGGAGTACCGCGCGGCCGAGCGGGCATTGGCCACGCTGTCGCCCGCGGCACGCGATGCCGCGTCGTGCTACGACAAGGACGCCGGATCCATCGATGGCAGGTTCAAGGCGAAGGCGGCGGCACCGTCGCCGTGTCGCGCGCTCGTCAAACCGAACTGGGCGTACTTCGACAAGACGCTGCCGCGATCCGCGCCTCAGGTGCTGATGATCGGGAGCTTCACCCGCTGCCTCACCGCGCAGTCGATGGCAGAGACCGGACGCGGTGGCTGCGTCATCAACCGCGCGCTCATCGACTCGTTGGACTGGACGGCCGTGCGCGCATGGCTGTCGCGTTAGCGGCGAACGCCGTTGCGCGGCCAGACGATCCTGCCAGTCGAAGCGTGATATCGACGATGCCGTCGAGATGATCTCGGTGCGGCGGCACCGAGATTCCAGTGCACGCACCGAAACGGCCGATGCCGCCGGGAACGCTGCACGATGGGCCCGCCACGTCAGGGCTTGATGTGCACGGTCCTGATCACCGGGGGCGTCACCGGGCGGCTCATCTCGCCATCCGGTCCGAGACTCGTCGGCGTCTCGGCGAGCGCGTCCACGACGGCCATGCCGGACGTGACCCTCGCGAAGATCACGTACGCCGGCGGCAGCGGGTAGTCCTGCTGGAGGATGAAGAACTGGCTGCCATTGGTATTCGGGCCGGCATTGGCCATCGCGACGAGGCCGCGGCGATAGCCGCCGCGGTAGAGAGGCGACCCGGGCGCGATCTCGTCCGGAAACGGATCGCCCCACGCGCTCTCTCCTCCCGTGCCGTCGCCGGCCGGATCGCCGCCCTGAATCATGAAGCCTCTCACGATGCGGTGGAACGTCAAGCCGTCGTAGTAGCCGTGCTCGGCCAGCAGCCGGAAGTTCTCGACCGCGCGCGGCGCGTCGGCGGGGAGGAACTCGATCTCGATCGGTCCTTTGTCCGTCTGGATGACGCCGTGAAGGCCGCCCGAGCTCTTGGCACCAGCCGGAACCTTCGGGTTGCCGGCAGGTGCGCACGACGTAACGGTGGCGAGAACAGCGACAATCGCGATCGTGTATCGGCGCATGGCGTATCGGGATATCGGGTGATCGAGCATAGGGACATCGGATTATCGGGAAATCGGAAGATCTGAGGTGGGCCAGCGTCAGCGCGTTCCTGGAACCCGGGACCCGGGACCCAGGACCCAGGACCGCGTCTTCGCGCTCTCGAACATGGCGTCGATCACGGCCATGTTGGCGACGGCATCGCCGATGGGCGTGGGAACGGGCGCGTCGTCGAGAATCGCGCGCGACATGAGGTCGCCCTGGATCGTGTACTGGTCGTGCCCGCCGACATCGTGCGTGGTCGTCTCGTCGCCTCGCCGATGCCACAAGCAATGCGAACCGGACGGCGGCGCGTTGAACGGGATCTCGATCTCGACGCAGCCGTCGGTGCCGAAGATCGTCACCCGCTGGTAGGGCACGATCTGCGTGCCCACGGTGAAGGTCGCGGTGCCGCGCCCGAAGTCCATGATGCCCGACGCCAGCCGATCCACGTTGAACGCCGGATCGACGTCGACGATGGCGGCGACGCGCGAGGGCTCGGCGTCGAAGAGGAACCGGGAGAGCGAGATCGGGTAGCAGCCGATGTCCATCAGCCCACCGCCTCCGCCGAGGCTGCCCATGTTGCGAACGTTCGCCGGATCGACGTTGTAGTAGGAGAACGCCGTCTGCACGGTGCGCAGCTCGCCGATCGATCCGTTGGTGGCGAGCTCTTTCGCCATCACCCACTGCGGGTGATGGCGGTACATGAACGCCTCCATGATCTTGAGCGTGGGGTGAGCCGCCGCGGCGGCGGCCAGCTCGCGGGCCTGCGTGGCATCGAGCGCCACGGGTTTCTCGACGAGCACGTGCTTGCCGGCGTCGATCGATTGGAGCGCGAGCGGCACGTGGAGGTGGTTCGGCGTCGGGATGTACACGACATCGACGTCGGGATCGGCCAGCAGCGCTTCGTACGACCCGTAGGCCTTCGCGAGGCCGAGCATGGCGGCCGCCGCGTCGGCCCTCGACTGGTCGCGCGACGCGATGGCGGTGACGGCGGTGTGCCGCCCCTTCTGCATGCCGGGAATCACTTTCGCGAGGCCGATGTTGGCGGTGCTGATCACACCCCAGCGGACTTTTGACATGGCGCAATGCTATTCTCCGCCGCATGACCCGGACAACCCTGACGTCAGCCGCGGCGGCCGCCGCGTTCGTGTGCCTCGGCGCCGGGCCGCGCGCCGGCCTTCTTCCCGGAGACGCCTCCACCGTGACCATCGTCCAGCCGCAGCCTCCCGACGCGCTCATCACCAACGGCCAGATCCGCGCGCGCATCCATCTGCCCGACGCGGCGCGCGGCTTCTATCGGTCCACGCGCTTCGACTGGTCCGGCGTCGTCGCCTCCCTCGAGCACAAGGGGCACGACTTCTACGGTCCGTGGTTCGCGAAGAGCGATCCGCCCGTGCGGGACTTCGTGTACCGCGACGGCGAGATCGTGACCGGCGCGCAGAGCACGATGACCGGACCGGCCGAGGAGTTCCAGCCCGCGCTGGGCTACACGGCAGCCAGCGTCGGCGGCACGTTCGTCAAGATCGGCGTCGGCGTGCTGCGCCGCGCGACCGACGCGAACTACAGCGGCTACGCCAACTACGAGATCGTCGATGCCGGGAAATGGACCGTGACGCCGGCGGCCGACCGCGTGTCGTTCACACAAGAAGTGAACGATCCGGCCTCGGGCTACGGCTACCGCTATGAGAAGACGCTGCGCCTGTCGCCCGGCCGGCCCGAGATGACGATCGAGCACCGCCTGACGAACGTCGGCCGACAGCCGATCCAGGCCACGCAGTACAACCACAACTTCCTGACGCTCGACGGCGGCACGACGGGCCCGGACATCCGCATCAGCGTGCCGTTCGACATCAAGACCACCACGCCGCCCGATCCGGCGTTCGCCGAGATTCGCGGGAAGCAGATCCTCTACAAGAAGGTGCTGTCCGGCGAGGACCGGGTGACGTTCTCGATCACCGGGTTCGGCACGACCCCGGCCGACTACGACATCACGACGGAGAACACGGCCACCGGTGCGGGCGTTCGCGTGACCGCCGACTGCCCGCTCGCGCGTCTGGCGTTCTGGTCGATCCGCAGCGTGGTGTCGATGGAGCCGTTCGTCGACGTGTCGACCGCACCGGGCGCCACGACCGCGTGGACGCTGACCTATACGTACTTCGCGAAGTAACAGCGGAAACCAGCATCGCTCGCGTTCGTGACGGGCGTCGTTCGCGGAATCGAGCGAGCTCGCCCAACGGACCCTCGCCTGCTCGCGCACGACGAGGCGGCGACCGTTCGCGCCGCCGTCGGCCACCCCGCGGCGCCCCGATTCAACGAGCACCTCGACGGTCGTGCTCGTCGAACCCGTTCGGCTCTCAGAAGTCGAACTGATCGATGTTCGCCTTCGTCATCACGAGCGGATCGCCGAGAACGATCTCGGCGCCGCGGATCTCGATCGGGCCGAGGCGGCCGGCGGTCATCGACGTCGCGTTGGGACCGAGCTGGCCGCGCACGGCCTGGGCGGCGGCCTGTACCGTCAGGTAGCCGAGGTTCGTGGTGTTCCAGAGCACCACCGTCTGCACCACGCCGCCGTGGACGTACGGCTTGTTCATGTTCGGCAGCGACAGGCCCATGACCTTCACGTCCGTGCGCCCGGCCTGGCGGACCGCTTCGGCCGCGCCCGGCACCGCGGGTGCGGAGATCGCCATCACGAGCGTCGCCTCAGGGTGCGTGCGCAGGATCGTCTGCGTCTCGGCGAACGCCTTGTCCCGGTCGTCGTCGCTCGGACGGATCACGGCCAGCGTCATTGCCGGGTGCGCCGCCGCGAGCCGTTCTCTGATGGCGGCGATCCACGCGTTCTGATTCGCCGCGCTGAGCGCGCCGGTGACGATCGCGAACGCGCCGCGATCGCCCATCAGCCGCGCCGCCTCGTCGACGAGCGTGCGGCCGATGCCCTCGGGCGTGGCCTGGTTCACGAAGTAGTCGCGCGCGTCGGGCTCTGCGTCCGCGTCCCAGGCGAGCACCCTGATGCCGCGCGCCCGCGCCTTGCGCAGCACGGTCGAGATGCCGGCGCGGTTCTCGACCGACACGGCAATCGCGTCCACCTGTCGCGTGATCCAGCTCTCGACGAGCTCGTTCTGTTTCGCGGCGTCGAGGGCCGTTGGGCCGTCCCAGATCAGCTCGACCCCGAGATCGCGTGCGGCTTCCTCCGCCCCGGCCCGGCAGCTCACGAAGTACGGATCGCCTTTCGCCTTCGGCATCATCGCGATCACGGGACGTCGTCCCGCGGCCGAGGGCGTCGGCGCCGCGGCGGGCGCGCCGGCGAAGCGGAACGTCTGCACCATCCACACGTTCGTCCCGGCCACGATCAGCGCGGCCGCGAGCATGGCGGCGCAGAGGACGGCCACTTGACTGTTCTTCACGGGCATCTCTCCTTCGACGACTGCCGGCGATCGAGCCGCGACGCCCGCACCGCGCCGGCGGTCGAGCGCGATCGCCGCGATGAGCACGACGCCGGTCAGCACGCCGACGAGCTCGGACGGCAGCGCCGCGAGCTGCAGGCCGTTCTGCAGGACGGCCACGATGAACAACCCGAGCAGCGTGCCGCCGATCGTGCCACGGCCGCCGGCGACCGACGCGCCGCCGAGCACGACCGCCGTGATGGCCGACAGCTCGTAGCCCGTGCCCGCGTCCGCGCGCGCCTGGCCGAGGTGCGCGACGTAGATCACCGCCGCCAGGCCCGTGACCGCGCCCGTCAGCACGTACGCCTGGGCGAGACGACGGCTCACGGGGATGCCGGCGTAGAGGGCGCCCGCTTCGCCGAACCCGATCGCCTGCCATCCGCGCCCCACGATCGAGCGGTGCAGCAGGATGGCGTAGCCGGCGGCCGCGGCGATCAGAATCGGCAGTTGCGCCGGCACGCCGCCCCACAGGTACCCCTGCCCGAGCGCGACCAGCCGCTCGGGAAACCCCGAGTAGTTGCGGGCTCCCTCGGTCACGCCCTCGGCGATGCCGCGAAACAGGGCCATCGTGCCGAGCGTGACGATGAGCGGCGGAATCCGGAAGCGCGCGACGAACAGCGCGTTGAGCGCGCCGCCCGCCGCGCCTACCGCGATCGTCGCGGCAATGGCCGCGAGGGGCGGCAGCTTCGCGTCCACCATCGCGCTGCCGAACACGACGGCCGACAGGCCGAGCAGCGATCCGACCGACACGTCGATGCCGCCGGTGACGATCACCGGCGTCAACGCGATCGCAATGAGACCGAGCTCGACGCTGAGCCGCGCGATCTCGAACACGTTGCCCGCCGTGGCGAACCGCTCGGCCACGAGCGCGAACACGGCGCACTCGACTGCGAGCACGGCGGCGAGCCGCCATTCGGCGGCCGGCGTGCGTTCACGCGAGCTCACGGTGCGTCCCCTGGAGCCGCCGCGCGAACGGCCGCGCCGACCGGATGGCGTCCGCGCCCACGGCCGCGAGCACGATGACGCCCTGCAGCGCACGCTCCCAGTACGGGCTCGCGCCCAGAAACGTCAGCGCCGGCCCGGAGATGCCGAGCAGCACGACGCCCAGCATCGTCCCGAGGATCGATCCGCGTCCGCCGCTGGTCGCGGCGCCGCCGACGACCACGGCCGCGATGACCTTCATCTCCAGGCCGAGACCCGTGTTGCTCGGAATCTGGTTGAAGCGCACCGCGTTGACGACGGCCGCGAGCGCGGTGAGCGCGCCGGCCGCGACGAACACGGCGAAGCGCACGCGCGGCACGTCGATGGCCGCCAGCCGCGCCGCGACGGGATTGGAGCCGGTGGCGTACACCGCGCGGCCTCCGCGCGTCATGGCGAGCCCCCAGGCCGCGCCGGCGACGAGCGCGGCCACGGCCGCGAACGCGACGTAGGGATACGCGGCCTGCGACAAGCCGAACCACTGGAATCCGGCAGGCAGATCCTGGATCCACGCTCCTTCGGTGACCCAGCGCAGCCCGTCGCGCAACGCGACCATCGCGGCCAGCGTGACGACGATCGACGGCATCCGCGCGTACGCGACGAGCGCGCCGTTCGCCGCGCCGATGACGCCGCCGGCCACGAGCGCCGTCGCGAGCGCCAGCGGCAGCGGCGCGCCCGCCGACGCGAGCGCGCCGGCCGCCACGCTGCACACCGCGAACGTCGATCCGACCGAGATGTCGATCTCGCCGGTGAGCACGACGATCGTCGCGCCAACGGCCACGATCGCGACCGGCAGATTGGCCAGCAGGACGTCGCGCAGATTCGCCGGCTCGAAGAACCGCGGCGCGGCGATCGCCAGCACGCCGGCCGCGGCGGCGACGATCACGGCAAGCGTGATCTCGATGCGCGAGAGGCGCGTCACGCGGAGGGCCTCCCGCCCAACGTGTCGCCCGGCGCGATCGCGAGCGCCGCGATCGATTCCTCGGTGGCCGTCCCCCCCGCCACGATGCCGGCAACACGGCCGCGGCGCATGACGACGACCCGGTCGCTCAACACGAGCAGCTCGGCCAGCTCGGACGAGATGAGCAGCACCGCGAGGCCGTCCGCGGACAGCTCGCGGATGAGCTGGTGGATCTCGGCTTTCGCGGCGACGTCGACGCCTTGCGTGGGCTCGTCGAGGATGAGAAGCGACGGCCCCGTCGCCAGCCAGCGGGCGAGCGCCACCTTCTGCTGGTTGCCGCCCGAGAGCGTGCCGGCCAACGCGGCGATCGACGGGGTCTTGATCGCGAAGCGACCGACGAACGACTGCGCCAGCCTCGATTCCGCGGCGCGGTCGACGAGGCCGCCGCGCGAGATCCTGCCGAGGCTCGCCAAGCTCGTGTTCGCCGTGACGCTCATCTCCGCCAGCACGCCGTGCCGGCGGCGATCCTCGGGAAGGTACGCGACGCCGGCGTCGATGGCCTCGGTTGGCGAAGCGAACCGCATCGGACGTCCCTCGATCACGACCTCGCCGTCGTCGACCGGGCGCAGGCCGAACAGCGCTTCGGCCAGCTCCGTCCGGCCGGCACCGACGAGGCCGGCCAGGCCGACGATCTCGCCGCGGCTGACGCCGAACGTTACGTCGCGCACACCGGCCGCGCGGCTGCTGACGTGACGGAGCTCGAGCACGGGCGCGGCCGGCTCCGGCCGCGCCCGCACGGGAACGACGATCCGAGCGTCTTCGTCGCCGCGCCCGGCCATCAGCCGGACGAGCTGCCGGCTGTCGGTGTCGGGCGGCAGGCCGGCGGCCATCGTGCGCCCGTCGCGAATCACCGTGACGCGGCCGGCCACGCGCGGGATCTCCTCCAGCCGGTGCGAGATGTAGATCACGCCCGTGCCCGCCCGGCGCAGGCGATCGACGACGTCGAAGAGGGTGTCGACCTCGCGGCCGGTGAGCGAGGCGGTCGGCTCGTCCATGAGGACGATTCGCGCGTCCGCGCCGACGGCCTTCGCGATCTCGACGAGCTGCTGCTCGGGCAGGCTCAGCGTCTCGACGCAGCGGCCGGGATCGATCGCCGCGCCGATCCGCCCGAGCAGCTCGCCGGCGCGCGTCGTGCGCGCGCGCCAGTCCACGCGCGTCCACGGTCGGCCCGACTCGAGCACGAGCGCGACGTTCTCCGCCACGGTCAGGTGCGGGAAGAGCGCCGGATGCTGGTGGATCGCGGCGATGCCGAGCGCCTTCGCGATCGCGGGCGTCAACCCGGACACGGCCTGGCCGCCGATCGCGAGCGACCCGCTGTCAGGCGTCTCGGCCCCGGTGAGGATCCGGACGAACGTGGACTTGCCGGCGCCGTTCTCGCCGACGAGCGCGTGTACCTCGCCGGCCTCGAGGGTGAAGGAGAGATCCGTCAGGGCCCGGACGCCCGCGAACGACTTGCGGAGCGCCGAGGCGACGAGCATCGAGGGCACGGCTCCGAGGTTCCCGCGGATCGGACTTCGATCAGGACGGCTCGCGCGAGTCGGCGTACTCGGCGGAACCGAGAGCCGCCGCCACCGGGGCGTCGCGGCGCGCACGCTCGCGGGTGATGCGCTCGAGGTAGCCGCTCGCGCGGAACGCCGCGAGCGGATCGGCTGGCAGACCGTGCGCGGTGCGCCAGGCGGCGATCGCCGGCCGCACGTCGGTGGCGAAGGCGTCCTGCAGGCAGGACTCGGCCGCGACGAGATCGCAGGCCTGCTGCGCGCGCGCGAGCCGCTCGCAGTCGACGAGCGCGGCCTTCGCGACGAGCGCCTGCGCCATGCCGACGGTCTGGATCATCGCCTCGATCTTGCCCTTCAGGTTGTGGCTCTGATCGATGACGTACGCGATGTCGGCCGGCTCGCCGGTCTCCCACTCGAAGAACCGGATCTCGTGGAAGATGCGGAACACCTGGTACGGGTCGATCGATCCGATCGTCAGGTCGTCGTCGGCGTACCGCCGATCGTTGAAGTGGAAGCCGCCGAGCATGCCCTCGGCGAGCAGCCACGCCACGATCTGCTCGATGTTCTGCGCGGCGTAGTGGTGCCCGGTGTCGACGAGCACTTTGGCGCGCGGCCCGGCCGCCCGGGCGAGCAGCAGCGCCATCCCCCAGTCCGCGATGTCGGTATGGTAGAAGGCCGGCTCGAACGGCTTGTACTCGACGAGCAGCCGGCCGGCGTGCCCGAGCTGCTCGTGCAGCGTCGCCAACCCCTCCTCGAACCAGAGGCGGCGCTGGCGGATGTTGGCCGTACCCGGGTAGTTCGAGCCATCGGCGAACCAGCACGACACGTCGCGGCTGCCGAGCTGTGCGGCGATCTCGACGCTGGCGAGCCCGTGATCGATCGCTTTCCGCCGAACGGCCGGATCCGGATGGCCGAACGATCCGAACTTGTAGGCCTGGTCCCGGAACCAGTTCGGATTGATGGCGCCCGGCCGCACACCAGCGGCGCGCGCTGCCTGCTTCACGGCGTCGACGTCGGCCAACCCGCCCGGCAGATCCCAGTCGACGTGCAGCGCCACCGACGGGCACACGCCGGTGAGCGCGTGCACCACGCCCGCGTCCGCGAGCTTCTCGGCCAGCGTGTGCGCCGCGGCCGGTTGACGGAACACGCCGAACCGCGTGCCGGTATCGGCGAAGCCCCAGGACGGAAGCTCGATGCGGAAACGGTCCAGCGCTGCGGCAATCTGCTGTTCGGACATCGGCGTCGTTCGCGTCGAGAGGTCAGGAGACGTCGCCCGGATGCTGTCTCGCCCGGCCCGCGTCACCCGTCGAAAGCGAGGACTCGTCGTGCACCTCGGCGATGCGGCTGCCGAGCGTCATCGTCGGCCGCCCATCCGGTGTGTGGCTACCTGGCGTGCCGCGAACGATATCAGAGAACACGCCGGCCAGGGCCAACTCCTTCCTCACCCCGCAGGCTGCACCTGCCCGGCATGGCCACTCCACGACTGGCTCCGCCGCCGCCGAGTACAATCAACCGATCGCCGTTCGCTCCGCGCTCGAGCAGCCGCACGCACGAAGGGATCCATGACCGCCGTCCTCGACGAGAACATCGAAGCCATCTACCAGCAGGTCAAAGCCCGCAACCCGGGCGAAGACGAATTCCATCAGGCCGTCCGCGAAGTGCTCGAGTCGCTCGGTCCCGTGCTCGTGAAGTATCCCGAGTTCGCCCGCGAGCGCATCATCGAGCGCATCTGCGAGCCCGAGCGCCAGATCATCTTCCGCGTCCCGTGGCAGGACGATCGCGGCGAGGTGCACATCAACCGCGGGTTTCGCGTGGAGTTCAACAGCGCGCTCGGCCCCTACAAGGGCGGCATCCGCTTCCATCCGTCCGTCTACCTCGGCATCGTCAAGTTCCTCGGCTTCGAGCAGATCTTCAAGAACGCGCTCACCGGCATGCCGATCGGCGGGGCCAAGGGCGGCTCGGACTTCGATCCCAAAGGCCGGTCCGACAGCGAGGTGATGCGCTTCTGCCAGAGCTTCATGACCGAGCTGTACCGGCATCTCGGCGAGTACACCGACGTGCCCGCGGGCGACATCGGCGTCGGCGGCCGCGAGCTGGGCTACTTGTTCGGGCAGTACAAACGGATCACGAACAGGTACGAATCCGGGGTGCTGACCGGCAAGGGCATCGGGTGGGGCGGCGCGCTCGTCCGCCGGGAGGCCACCGGCTACGGCGCGGTGTACTTCATGCGCGAGATGCTGGCGGTGCGCCGCGACTCGCTCGAGGGCAAGACGTGCGTGGTCTCGGGCGCCGGCAACGTCGCGATCTACACGATCGAGAAGCTTCACCAGCTCGGCGCCCGCGTGGTGGCCTGCTCGGACTCGCAGGGCGTCATCGTCGACGAACGGGGCATCGATCTGGAGGTCGTGAAGGACCTCAAGGAGGTCGAACGGCGGCGCATCGCCGAGTACGTGAAGTGCCGCCCTCACGCGACGTACGTGCCGGGCGGGAACATCTGGGAGGTGCCCTGTCAGATCGCGATGCCGTCGGCGACCCAGAACGAGCTGAACGGCCGCGACGCGCGCGCCCTCGTGAAGAACGGCTGCGTCGCGGTGGCCGAGGGCGCCAACATGCCGACCACGCCCGAAGGCGTCCGCGTGTTCCTCGAGGCCGGCATCGCCTACGGCCCCGGGAAGGCGGCCAACGCGGGCGGCGTGGCCACCTCGGCGCTCGAGATGCAGCAGAACGCGAGCCGCGACTCCTGGTCGTTCGAGTTCACCGAGAAGAAGCTCGCCGAGATCATGACCGGGATCCATGCCGCCGCATGGG
The DNA here is from genome assembly GCA_020853395.1 of Acidobacteriota bacterium. Taxonomy (NCBI): domain Bacteria; kingdom Pseudomonadati; phylum Acidobacteriota; species Acidobacteriota bacterium. Next base: position 200,617 of record JADYYY010000016.1, on the reverse strand, counting down.
AAACGGCCGAAGAGTTCGGCGCGCCCGGCAACTACGTGCTCGGCGCGAACATCGCCGGGTTCATCAAGGTCGCGCGCGCGATGGTCGCGCACGGGCTCATCTGAGCCGGCAGGCGAGTACGGCCGCCGGAGGCGGGCGCTCGAGTCGCGTTCGAAGCGGTGGACGAGAGCTCGATGCGGAAACGGTCCAGCGCCGCGGCAATCTGCTGTTCGGACGTCGCGTCGTTCGGCTCGAGAGGTCAGGGGACGTCGGCCGGTCGGCTCATCTCAGGAACGCCTCGGCGAGCCCCCCGTCCACCGGGATGACGTGCCCGGTCGTCCGGGCACTCTGGTCGCCGGCGAGCCAGACGATCGCGCGCGCGCAGTCGGCCGGGGTGATCGGCTGGCGCGTGATCGTGCGGCCGGCATAGAACTGCGCGAGCTTCGCTCGAAGGCTCTCCGTCGGCTCCGTCGCGTCGAACGGGATCTTGTACTTCTCCAACGAGACGATCACCCGATCGCGCGGGAACATCGCGGAGCCGGCGACGACCGTCGCCGGCGCGATGCCGTTGACGCGCACGAGCGGGCCGAGGCCGATCGCCAGCTCGTGGATCAGGTGGTTCACCGCCGCCTTGCTGACGTCGTAGGGCTCGCTGCCCGACTTCGGCACGACGGCGTTCGCCGAGCTGGTGAGGACGATCGACGCGGGGAGCTGCTGCGCGCGGAACACGCGCGCCGCCTCGTCGGCCAGCACGTGGTTGCTCGTGACGTTGAGCGCCAGCGCCTGCGCCCACACCTGCTCGATCGGCGTGCCCGGCGGCGGCGTCGGGTAGATCGCGGCCGTGTTGATCACGACGTCGATCCCGCCGAAGTGCCGGAGGGCGCGGTCGATCGTCGCGCGCAGGCTCGCGCGCGACGAGAGATCGGCTGCGGCCGCCATCACGTGTTCGCCGGACGAGACGGCCGCCGCATCCCGTGCCGCCGCCGCGGCGCCGGCCTCGTCGAGATCGGCGAGCACGACGTGCGCGCCGCGCCGCGCGAGCTCGACGGCCACTTCCCGTCCGATGCCGCTCGACGCGCCGACGACGAGCGCAATCCGCCGGCTGAGCTCCTTCTCCGGCGGCATGCGCTGGAGCTTGGCTTCCTCGAGCGCCCAGTACTCGATCCGGAACGCCTCGCGTCGCGGCAGCGCCACGTAATTGTGCGCGTGGGCGAAGCCCTCGGCTCGATCGGGCCGGCGTGCTTGCGGCACCGGGCCGTCCACCGCGTCACCCTCGAGCGCGTTCGCCCCAGCCATCACCCGGATCGCGTTCAGAAAGAACTCGGTGGTGATGCGCGCTTCGCGCCTGTCCCTGGCGAAGCCGAACACGCCCAGCCCGGGAACGACGACGACCGACGGGTTGCGATCGCGGAGTGCCGGGCTGTCCGGCGCCGCGAACGATTCGTAGTACGCCGTGTAGTCGGTGCGGTACTGCACGACCCGCTCGCGAACGAGCGCCTCCAGCGCGGCGAGGCCGGAGGACGGGTCCCACGGCACGTACATCGGGCAGATCCGCGTCCGCAGGAAGTGATCGGGGCAGCTCGTCCCGAGGCGGCACAGTTCGTCGGCCCACACCGAGCCGGCGAACGTCAGCGCGTCGTCCGACGAGTCCCAGTGACCGATCGTCCGGCGTCCCGTCGAGACGACACCGCGAAGCACCGGAAGGATCGCGCCGGCCGCCGCGTCGCGATCGAGCGATGACGTCGCGTATCGTGCGCCGCCGAACCGCGGCACGCGCCGCCTCGTGTCGTGCGCGGCGATGAAGTCGCCCATCTGGTCGATGGTCTCGAGGCTCGATCGGTAGCACTCGCGCGGCGTCGCGCCCCACGTGAACAGGCCGTGGCCGCCGAGGAGGATGCCGTCGCAGCCGGGATGGGCCTCGACCGCGCGCCGCAGCATGAGCCCCAGCTCGAAGCCCGGACGCTGCCACGGCAGCCAGGCGATGCGGCGCCCGTAGTGCGCGTTGAACTCGTCGAGCCGTGCGAGCCCGTTGGCGCTGGCCGCGAGCGCGATCGCCCAGTCCGGGTGCAGGTGATCGACGTGATCGAACGGCAGGAACGCGTGGAGCGGCGTGTCGATGGACGGCGCAGCGCCGCGCTCGCCGCAGGTGCAGAGCGGGTAGCACGCGACCATCTCGTCCTCGTGCGCCTCGCCCCGATAGCGGCCGATCAGCCGCTCGAGCGCGTCGAGGTACAGCACGGCGAAGCCGGCCGAGGTGATCGATCGCAGATCGCCGCCGCTCCCCTTGACGGCCATGACGCGCACCGGCTCGCCGGTCAGCGGATCCACCGCGGTGTACTTCGAGCTGGTGTTGCCGCCGCCGAAGTTCGTGATCCGCAGGTCCGCGCCGAGCAGGTTCGATCGATAGCGCAGGAGCTCGAGCGGCGTCGCGGCCAGCCGCGCCGCCTCGCCGTCGTCCCAGAGATCGGTCAGCGCCTTCAACGGCCACCGGGCCGTCCCCACCGCCTGGCCCGCGGATCCGTGCTTCGCCGTGTTCTCCATCGCCCGCAAGTATACGAGCGGAGTCCGACGCCTCCCGCGCGCTTTGGCTTGCGGCTCACGGCTTGCGGCGTACGGGGAAGAAGGTGACGCGGCGCCCGGCCGCGGCTCACCGAAGTACGCGGCCGAGCTCGACCGATTCGAGCACGCAGACGTGACAGCAGGGGTGGCCCGAGTTGACGGACCAATTTGGTCGGAGTTAGACTCCCCGACGGCAACTGAGACGTTTCTCAGTTACGAACAGAGAGGCCCGTCGGGTGCGATGACACCCGACGGGCTGCCGAACGCCAGTCTGGCGAGACCGTTTTTGATCCACGCGTGTGACGCATGGTCCGTCCGGCGCTGCAATTGTAGCGGGTTCCGGGCCGTCGCACGCCATGAGGAGTCGTTCATGGCGAAATATCCTGTCAGGTCCTCCCGCTCGTCCATTCCGTCCCGCGTCGCTGCGACGCGATCCCGCTCCTGGAACACCGTGGCTGCCGTCGTCTCGTCGGCGGCGATCGGGGCCGCGTTGCCCGCGCCCGCGTCGGCGGCGCTGCCGGCGGCGCCGTCGCGCACCCGCTCGGCCTCGGACGCCATCGTCCAGCGGATCGAACGGCTGATCGGCCCTTGGGAGAAGCCGGAAGACGTGTTCGCGGCGGTCTACCGGTCCGGCCTCACGCCGGCGGCCGCCGGTCCCGAGGCCTGGCCCGGGCAAGCGCCGCAGGCGCAAGCCCAGAACGTCCAGGGCACGCTCACGTTCGACATCGCGCCGGGTCCGCTCTCGGTGGGCCTCCAGCAGTTCGCGGCGCTCACGCGCATCACGGTGCGCGTGGCGCCCGAGCTGGTTCGAGCGCTGACGAATCCGGCCGTGCGCGGGACACTCACGCCCGGCCAGGCGCTCGCGCAGCTTCTGAGCGACAGCCGGCTGTCGCACCGCTTCGTGGATGCGACCACGGTCATCGTCGAGATCGAGGCCACGCGCGAGGACGTGACGGTGTCGGCGTCGCTGCCGGCGGTGAGCTCGCCCAAGTTCACGGCGCCGATCGTCCAGACGCCGCAGACCATCACGGTCGTCTCACGGAACGTGATCGAATCGCAGGGCGCGACGAACCTGCGCGACGTGCTGCGCAACGTGCCGGGCATCACGATGCAGGCCGGTGAGGGCGGCGGCGGCCTGCCCGGCGACACGCTGACGATGCGCGGCTTCTCCGCCTCGGGCGACATCTACGTGGACGGCGTCCGCGACGTGGCGCCGTACTCGCGCGATGCGTTCAACCTCGAACAGGTCGAGGTCATCAAAGGGCCCTCGTCGTCGTTCGGCGGGCGCGGGTCGACGGGCGGCGCCATCAACCTCGCGACGAAGACGCCACAGCTCCGGTCGCTGCGCCGGGCCACGGCCGGCCTCGGCGGCGCCGACTTCCGGCGCGGCACGCTCGACATGAACGAGCCGTTCACGGCGCTCGGGTCGCCCGCCGCCGCGCGCGTCAACGTGATGTGGCAGGACGCGGGCGTGCCGGGCCGGCAGGTCGTCGAGAACGAGAGCTGGGCCGTCGCGCCCTCCGTGGCGTTCGGTATGGACGGGGCGACGCGGGTGACGCTCAGCTCTCAGCACCTGCGGCAACGCAACGTGCCCGACTACGGCCTGCCGTGGGGGACCTACACCGACCCGGCGACCGGACAGGTCTACCCGACCGGTGCGTTCAACGCGACGCCGGCCGTCGACCAGAGCAACTTCTACGGTCTCGCGAACTACGACTTCGAGCACATCGACAACGACATGGCGACGGTGCGCGTCGAGCACGACGTGCGGCCGGGCCTGACGCTGCGCAACCTGTCGCGGTACGGCCAGACGGAACGCGATCACGCCATCACCGCGCCGCGGCCGCCCAACCGGCAGCTCCAGCGCCGGTTCATGGAGAACGACGCGCTGGCGAACCAGACGAGCGTGTCGTGGAACGGCCGCACCGCAGGGCTGGCGCACGCGATCGCGGGCGGGCTCGAGGTGGCGCGCGAGGAGACGGCCACGAAGAACTCCGCGCAGACGACCAACCAGCCGCAGGTGACGCTGCAGAGTCCGGATCCGCGGCAGTCGCCGTTCGGCCCGATGCCCGACATCACCGGCAATCCGAGCGAGACGCGGACGTCCACGGTGGGCGTGTACCTCTTCGACACGGTCGATCTCGGCGCGCGATGGCAGGCAACGGGCGGCCTGCGGTGGGATCGATCGGACGTCGACTATCGCCTCACGACGCTGGCGACCGGCGCGGTGACGGCGCTGGAGCGCGTGGACCGCATGCTGAGCGGCCGCGCCGGCATCGTCTTCAGGCCGACGACGGGCAGCAGCATCTATGCCGGCTACGGCACGTCGTTCAATCCGTCCTCGGACGCCGGCACCGTCGGTGCGGCGCTCGGCGCCACCGACACGTCGGCCAACAGCGTGAACCTGAAGCCGGAGAAGTCGCGCAACGTCGAGGTGGGCACGAAGTGGTCGGCCTACGGCGATCGCCTGCTCGTCACCGGCGCCGTCTTCGACACGGAGAAGACCAACGCGCGCACGCGCAACCTCTCGAGCGATCCGTTCGTGCTCGCCGGACGCCAGCGCGTGCGCGGCGTCGAGCTCGGCGTGTCGGGGCAGATCCTTCCCGGCTGGACCGCGCTCGCCGGCTTCTCGCAGCTCGACAGCAAGATCGTGGACTCGGCCAACGACGTCGAGGACGGGCGCGACCTCGCGTTGACGCCCAGCCGCACGGCGAGCCTCTGGACGACGTGGGAGGTACGGCGGGGGCTGTCGGTCGGCGGCGGCGCGCAGTACATGGACGCCGTGTTCCGCAACACCACCACCGACCTGAAGGTGCCGAGCTACTGGCTCGTGAACGCGATGGCCTCCTACGGCGTGAACCGCTATCTCACGCTGCGCGTCAACGGCACGAACCTCGGCGACGAGCGCTACGTCGACCGCGTCGGCGGTGGCCACTACATTCCCGGACCGCGCCGCACGGTGCAGGTCACGGCTGACTTCGGATTCTGATCATGCTGCTTCAAGTCCCTGATGTGCTCACGGCGGCCGAGGTCGCCACCGTCCGGCGCGCGCTCGACGGCGCGCCCTGGGTGGACGGCCGCGTCACCGCAGGCCCGCAGTCGGCGCGGGCGAAAGACAACCTGCAGATCCCGGAGGACCATCCGACGGCCCGCAACCTCGGGGCCCAGATCGTCCAGGCGCTGCAGCGGCATCCGCTGTTCGTGTCGGCCGCGCTGCCGCTCCGCGTCTACCCGCCGATGTTCAACAAGTACGAAGGCGGCGGGTCGTTCGGCAGCCACGTCGACAACGCGATCCGGCAGGTGGCCGGCGGGCGCGATCGCCTGCGCACGGATCTGTCCGCCACGCTGTTCCTGTCGGAGCCCGACGAGTACGACGGCGGTGAGCTCACGGTCGAGGACACCTACGGCGTGCACCAGATCAAGCTGCCCGCGGGCCAGATGGTGCTCTATCCGTCCACGAGCCTGCACCACGTGACGCCGGTCACCCGCGGCGCACGCATCGCGTCCTTCTTCTGGATTCAGAGCCTGATCCGCGACGACGGGCAGCGCACGCTGCTCTTCGACCTCGACACGGCCATTCAGCGCCTCAGCGAGGAGCTTCCCGACCATCCGGTGGCGGTGCAGCTCACGGGCGTGTACCACAACCTGCTCCGGCAGTGGGCGGAGCTGTGATGGCGATCCTGCGCCGAATCCTGTTCTGGTGCCACCTCGCCTGCGGCGTCGCCGGCGGCGTCGTCATCCTGATCATGTGCGTGACGGGCGTCGCGCTCACCTACCAGAAGGAGATGCAGTTCTGGGCCGACACGCGGCACTTCCGCGCGACGCCCGGGTCGGGCGACTCGCGCGCGCCGGTGTCGAGCCTGCTCGCCGCCGCGCGCGCGGTCGACGCCGACGCGCCGGTGACGACGATCACGTGGCGGTCGGATCCGTCTGCGCCGGCGGCGCTCGCGATCGGGCCGCAAACGGTGTACGTCAACCCGTACAGCGCAGAGGTGTACGGCGAGGGCACGGGCCAGCGAATGCGCGCCTTCTTCACGTCGATGACGAACTGGCATCGATGGCTCGCGATGTCGGGCGAGCAGCGTCCGACGGGCCGGGCGCTGACCGGTGCGGCGAACCTGATGTTCCTCTTCGTCGTGCTGAGCGGCGTGTACCTCTGGTGGCCGCGCACGCTGACCTGGACGCAGTTCCGCAACGTGCTGTGGTTCAAGCGCGGGGTGCGGGCGAAGGCGCGCGACTTCAACTGGCACAACGTGATCGGCTTCTGGTCCGCGATTCCGCTCGCGATCGTCGTCTACTCCGGCACGGTGATCTCGTATCCGTGGTCGAGCGATCTCGTCTATCGCGCGATGGGCGAAGATCCGCCGGCGCCCGCGGCCGGCCGTGGCGGCGGACCCGGAGGGCCGGGCGCAGGCGGTGGACGGGGCGGCGGCGGCCGCGGCGGCCGGGCGGGTGGCGAGCCGAGACCCGCGCGCGGTGAGTCGGCCTCGATGCCCGGCGCCACGGAGCGCGCCCAGCCGGCGCCGTCGATTGGATCCGGCGTCGACGATCTGGTCGCCCGCGCCATGCAGTTCCAGCCCGGGTGGCAGATGCTCGCGCTCCGGGTGCCGGCCTCCGAGCGCGCGCCGGTCGTCTTCACGATCGATCAGGGCGACGCCGGGCAGCCGAACCGCCGCGGCACGCTGACCCTCGACGCCTCGACCGGCGCCGTTCAGAAGTGGGAAGACTTCTCGGCGCAGACGCCGGGGCGCCGGATGCGCACCTGGCTGCGGTTCGCGCACACCGGCGAGATCTACGGCTTCACCGGCCAGACGATCGCCGGTCTGGTCAGCGCAGGCGGCGCCGTCCTGGTCTACACGGGCCTCGCCCTCGCCCTGCGGCGATTCCTCGCCTGGCGCAAGCGGATCGCCAAGAAGCCGGGGTTCGCCGTCGAACAACGCACGCCGGTCGCCTAGGGCGTGTTCGAAACTGGGCGAGCGCGGGTCCTGTCGCCGGACAGCCCCACGTGGTGCTCGGCACAACGCGCGTGATCACGGGCGTCGCCCGCGCGCCACGCGGAGCGGCCCCCTCCGGCGCCCCCCGCCGGGAGTCTTGAAACGCGCTCTTCGTCCAACCAATCGAACGGAGAGCGCTGAGGCCTCGCGCCTCAGCGCCGTCCGGGTTCCGTCTCTCGCGGCTCGTACCGGTCCGCGGGCCACGATCGTTCGATGATCCCGCGGGCCTCGTCGATCGACGTCGCGTGCCCGGTGGCGACCATCTGAACGGCGATGTTGCCGAGCGCGGTCGCCTCGACCGGGCCGGCCAGCACCGTCCGGCCGGTCGCGTCGGCGGTGAGCTGCGTGAGCAGCGCGTTCTTCGCGCCGCCGCCGACGACGCGGATCGTGTGGATCCGTTGGCCGGCGAGCCGCTCGATGGCGTCGGTCACCTCGCGGTACTTGCGCGCGAAGCTCTCGAAGATGCAGCGCGTGAACGCCGCCGGGCAATCGGGCACGGGTTGGCCGGTGCGGCGGGCGTACGCCGCGATGGCGGCGGGCATGTCATCGGGGTTCAGGAACACGGGATCGTCCACGTCGACGATCGTCCGGATCGGCGGTGCGTCGCGCGCCGCCGCGACGAGGTCCTCGTACGCGGGCGCCGCGCTCCCGGCCGCCCATCGCTGCCGGCACGCCTGCAGCAGCCACAATCCCGCGATGTTCTTCAGCAGGCGCGTCGTGCCCGCGACGCCGCCTTCGTTCGTGAAGTTCAGCTCGCGCGCCTCTTCCGTGAGCGCCGGCGCCGGCACCTCGATGCCGAGCAAGGACCAGGTGCCGCTGCTGAGAAACGCCGTGCCGCCGCCGGTGCGCACGGCCGCCACCGCCGAGCCGGTGTCGTGGCACGCCGGCGCGACGACGGGCGTGCCGGCCAGCTCGACGCTGGCGTGCGCGGCGAGAGGGCCGAGCACCGTGCCGGGCTCGACGATCTCGCCGAAGAGCCTCGGCGGGATCTCCAGGTCGCGCAGGATGTCCGTCGCCCACCGGCGCGTCCTCGCGTTCACGCACTGCGTCGTCGAGGCGTTCGTGAACTCGCACGCGGCGCGGCCGGTGAGCCGGTAGTTGACGAGGTCCGGAATGGTCAAGAGCCGCTCGGCCCGTTCGATGACGGCCGGCGTCTGCTCGACGGCCGCGCGGAGCTGATAGATCGTGTTGATCGCGAGGCACTGGACGCCGGTCGTCTCGTACAGCCGCGCGCGTCCGATGAGCGCGCTCACGCGATCGACCATGCCGTCCGTGCGATGGTCGCGGTAGTGATACGGCGGCTCGACGAGATCGCCCTCGGCGTCGATCAGGCCGTAGTCGACGCCCCACGCGTCGACGCCGATGCTGACGGGCGAAACGCCCCTCGCGACGGCCGCGGCCAGCCCCTCACGCACCGCCTGCCAGATCGCGTCGAAGTCCCATCGAAGCGACCCGTCGATCCGTCGCGGGAGGTTCGAGAAGCGGGCCAGCTCGTCGAGCGAGAGCCGGCCGCCGGCGAGCCGGCCGAGCATCGCCCGGCCGCTCTCGGCCCCGATGTCGAACGCCAGGAAGTCGGCGGACACGCGCACACGATATACGAGCAGCCGGCGCCGGCCGCAAGGCCGTGTTCCGATCGCTCGACGTGGCGTGGTAGCCTGCCCGGGCACGCCGAGGCGTGCGCGGGCGTCGGCGCAGCCACGACTCTGGGTGCCAAGCGCCAAGCGAGGAGCACGAGACGATGACTCGACGGTTCGTAGGACTGATGCTGTTCGCGGCGGCGGCGTTCGCCTCGCCGCTCACGTTCGCGCAGGGCCAGGCGCCCGTTCAGGGACCGGCCGGCGGTATGGGCAGGCAGGGCGGCGCCGGCGGTCCAGGCGGCGGTGGCGGCCGCGGCGGCGCGCCGGCACAGGTGGACTTCGCGACGGCGAAAAAGGCGATGGATGCGACCGAAGCGGCGGCCAACGCCGCGAACGCGAAGGTGGCGATCGCGGTCGTGGACGCGAACGGCGATCTCGTGTACTTCCGCCGGATGGACGGCGCGGCCAGCGTCGCGGTGACGGCGTCGCAGGCCAAGGCGCGCGCGGCGATCCTGTTCGGCGTGCCGACGAAGGCGCTCCAGGATGCCGTTGCGGCCGGCACGCCGGTGTCGGCCACCGTCACGCCGGCCGCCGCCACCGGCGCACCCATCATGGCCGTGCAGGGCGGCCTGCCTATCGTGAAGGCCGGCAAGGTCGTCGGCGCGATCGGCGTCGGCGGATCCAGCTCGCAGAACGACGAGCTCTTCGCGCAGGCTGGCATCGACGCCGTGAAGTAGCGCGCCGCGACGCTCGACCTTCGACGAACCTCTGGCCGGCGGCAGAGACACTGTCGCCGGCCTTCCGCATGATCCGCAAAGCCTTTCGCATGAGCGTGCACCCGGGCCGGCACGCCGAGTACGAGCAGCGGCATCGGCCCATCTGGCCCGAGCTCGAAGCCGCGTTGATCGCCCACGGCGTCCGCACGTACTCGATCTACCTCGACGAGGCGACACACGATCTGTTCGCGTACGTGGAGATCGAGGACGAAGCGCGCTGGAAGGCGATCGCCGAGACGGACGTCTGCCGCCGCTGGTGGCGCTCCATGCGGGAGATCATGCCGTCGAATCCCGACGACTCCCCCGTCTCGCGCGAGCTCCACGAGGTCTTTCACATCGACGACCGTCACGGCCGATCCTGACGGTCTGCCGCTTCTACTACAATCAGTCGTCCTCTGCGGCGCCCCGCGGCCGACACGAATGACACATCCCCACCAGGCGACCCGCGTCTTCCTCTCGTCGTTTCTCGTGCTCTTTCTCGAAGTGGCGCTGATCCGCTGGATGCCGGCCTACATCCGGCTGCTCGCCTACTTCTCGAACTTCATCCTGCTCGCGACGTTTCTCGGCATCGGCATCGGCTGCCTGGTCGCGCCGGCGCGCGCGCGGCTGTTCGCCTGGTTCCCGCTGCTCGTCACGGCCGTCGTCGCGCTCGTGCGCGTGTTCAGGCTCGAGGTGGGGATCCAGGCGGCCGGCAGCATCTACTTCACGAGCGGCACCGCCGAGAAGGTCACGCTCGTCGAGAGCACCACCCTCCTGCCCGTCATCTTCGTCGTCGTCGCCGCGTTGTTCGCGACGCTCGCGCAGCGGATGGGCCGCGAGATGGCGGAGCTGCCGCCTCTCAGGGCCTACACGATCAACCTGGCCGGAAGCCTGGCGGGCGTGGCCGCGTTCGGCGTGATGTCGTGGCAGGAGCTCCCGCCCGCCGCCTGGTTCGGCGTCGGGTTCGCCGCGGCGCTGCCGCTGCTCGCGTCGGCGGAACCGGGCGCGGCCGGCCGGCCCCGCCGCTGGCTGCTCGGCGTCAACGTGCTCCTGCTCGGCGTCTCGCTCGCGATCGTCGCGCGGATGGCGGCCGGCGCGATCTGGTCGCCCTACTACAAGATCACCGTGGGCCAGGACGGCCCCGATACCGTCATCGAGGTGAACAACATCTTCCACCAGTCGATGGCGCCGGTGGAGCAGAAGGAGTACTTCTACCAGTGGCCGTACATGGCCTTCGGCGACACGTTCGAGAACGTGCTCGTGCTCGGGGCCGGGTCCGGCACCGACGTCGCGGCGGCGCTCCGGCACGGCGCGAAGCACGTGGACGCGGTCGAGATCGATCCGGTCATCCTCAGGCTCGGCGCGCAGCACCACCCCGATCGTCCGTACTCGGACCCGCGCGTCACGCGAATCAACGATGACGCGCGGCACTTCCTCAGGACGACGACGAAGCGGTACGACCTCGTGGTGTTCGCGCTGATCGACTCGCTGACGTTGCAGTCGAGCTTCTCGGGCGTGCGGCTCGAGAGCTACATGTTCACCACCGAGTCGTTCCGATCCGTGCGCGACCGGCTCGCGCCGAACGGCCTGCTCGTCGTCTACAACTACTTCCGGGAGCGCTGGCTGGTCGATCGGCTCGCCAACCAGGCGGCGATCGCGTTCGGCGAGGAGCCGCGCGTGCACGTGCACGAAGCGCGGTCGTACCTCGGCGTCATGATGGCGGGCCCTCGGCTGAAGACGCTGACGGCGGATCCGGTCGTCCCGGATCGCGTCACCGCCTTCGGCCAGTCGCACGACCCCAGCCCCGCGCGCGTGCACCGGCGCGATCCCTCCATCGAGCCGGCGACCGACGACTGGCCGTTCCTCTACCTGCGGGATCGCCACATGCCGGCGCACTACGTGTGGGCGCTCGCGCTGATTCTCATCGTGTCGGTCGCCGCCGTCATGCTGGCCATGCGCGGGCAGCGCGGGACGTGGTCGTGGACGTCCTTCCTGCTCGGCGCGGCGTTCATGCTCCTCGAGACCAAGTCGATCATCCAGTTCGCGCTGCTCTGGGGCTCGACCTGGTTCGTGGCGTCGCTCGTCATCGCCTCGGTGTTGACGATGGCGCTCGTCGCGAACTTCATCGTGGCGAAGGTCGAGATTCGGCGGCCGTGGCTCGTCTGCGGCGTGCTGGTCGCGCTGCTCGGGGCGAACTACCTGCTGCCGGTCGGCCGCATCGGTGTCGAGAGCCGGGCGATCGAGTCGCTCGTCTACGCCGCGCTCGTCTTCAGCCCCATCGTCTGCGCGGGCCTGCTGTTCGGCACGGTGCTCAAACACTCCACGTCGGTGGCGCGCGACTACGGCACGAACCTGCTGGGGGCGATGGTGGGCGGCGTCGGCGAGTACCTGTCGCTCCTCACTGGCTTCAACGGCCTGCTGCTGATCATCGCGATCTGCTACGTCGCGGCGGTCGCGGCGTGGCGGCGCGCCTCGTAGACCGAGCGCAGGCCCGGGAGCCGTGCTAGGATGGCGCGCTCACCACATCACAACGCCACGGCGGATGACATCTCGGGTGTCGACCGCCCGGCAGGAGGCCCGCATGCGCTTCATCACGACCTTCACGGTTGGTCCCGGCAACAGAGACGCGGCGATCGCGCGTTTCAAGCAGTCCCACGGAGCGCCGCCGGCCGGCGTCACGTTGCTGGGCAGGTGGCACGACGCCACAGGCCATCGAGGGTGGACGCTGTCCGAAACATCGGACGCTTCGGCGATCGCGAAATGGGTCATGGGCTGGTCCGACCTGCTGACGTTCGAGACGACGCCGGTGCTCGACGATCAGGAATTCGGGAAGCTGCTCGGCGGCTAGCGGCGAGACCGTCCGAACGAGACGCAGGTGGGCACGCGCGCGAGGCCGCTTCGCGCCGGATCGGTGTGCGCTTGTCCTGGAGAGAGGGCGCCCGGGGCTGATGAAGCCCCGGGGCCACGACTGCTGCAGCGGTTACTTCAGCGGGATCTTCAGCTCGGCCAGCTTCGCCAGCATGTCTTCCGCCGACGTCGCCGGACGCACCGCCGTGTCGATCGCGGCGACGCGGCCGGTCTTGTCGATGTAGAACGTCCAGCGCATCGCTGACGGGTGCGTGTCGTCCACGACGCCGTAGGCGCGCGCGGTGACTTTGGTCGGGTCGCTCAGCATCGGGAAGTCCGCTTCCTTCTTCTCGACGACCCGGGCGTTGGCGCCCTGCCCCAGCGTGACGGACGTCGCCTTGGCGAACTTGATGTTGTCCTCCAGCGGATCGACGCTCGCCATGAAGTAGGTGACCTGGTATTTCTGGATCTTGTCGCCGTTGTCCGCCAGCGACTTGCACTCAATCGTGCACCCTGCCGTGAACGCCTTCGGGAACCAGGCGAGCACGACGGCCTGTTTGCCGCGGTAGTCCGACAGCTTGTGGGTCTTGCCGTCGGTGCCTTGCAGCGTGAAGTCCGGTGCCATGTCGCCGACCTTGACGACGGTCGGCACCGGTGGCGCCGCAGCGGGTGGCGCCTGCGCGATGGCGGCGCCGGAGAGACACACCACCAGTCCGAACGCCAGAAACGCTCGCATCAACTGACCTCCTTGGGCGAGGTGCGGGCGGCACCTCAGAGACACGAGCCTATCGCATTTCCCGCCGCACCGATACGGCCGGACGGCCATCGCGACGCTTCACCATTGCCGGCGAAGGCGGCGGTCAGGACGACTTCTGGCAATGCATGGACTGCAGGCGGCCGTACTGGCGAGGCGCCCATTGGCCGCGCCTCGTCGACATCGTCGCATCAGCGGTGGGCGCTCGGGCGACAACGCCGGGGCCCTCCGGAAACTTCTCGTGAGCTACGATTCGACGAGCCGACGGGGGCGCGCCCTCGGTCCGGACGAGGTGGTCGTGGGCTTGCACGATGGACATTCAGCGTCTGCCGAACGAGCTCACATACCGATGGGCCGGCCCGCACTGCTCTCCATCGCACTGCTTCTCGCCATCGTCGTCCTGACGCCGGCGAGCACCAGCGCGCAGTCCGCTCCCGCGGCGGCTGGCGCACAGAGCGATACGCCGCCGGCTCCAGAGATCCCGGTGCGCGACTTCGTCGAGCTCGCCGGTGTTCTTCGGACTGGCGACCGCGTCGACATCGTCGACGTCCGGAACCGCTGGCTGCGCGGCCGTCTTCGCGCGGCGATGCCGACCGGGCTCGTGCTGTCGGTTCGAGGCCACGACGAGCGCATCGACGCCGGCGACGTGCAGCAAGTCCGCCGCTTCGAGGCCGACCCGGTGCGCGACGGGTTCCTGAAGGGCGGTGCCGTCGGCGCCGGGCTCGGCGCGGCGGTGCTCGCCGGCGGATGCCACGACGCGAGCGGATGCGCCAGCGCGCTCGTGAGCAACGTGCTGACGTTCTCGCTGATCGGCGCCTACATCGATTGGCGAAACCAGCGTGCGCCCGTCGTGTTCGCGCGTCAGGCCGGCACCGTGCTGCGGCAGCGGCCTCGCGCGGACGTCACGTTCGCATTCGGCGGTGTCCGGCTCGACCTCGGCCCCGGGCGCTATCCGCTCAACTCGCCGGGCTACGCGGCCCCGAGGGACGCGCCGTCGCTCGAGGGCGCCGTCGCCTGGCGATGGACGCCGCGCACGGCGACCGAATTCGAGATTGCGTGCCTCTGCTACGACCGCACCGATACGTTCGACGGCCAGATCGTCGAGACGGCGACCAGCCACACGCTGATCTGGTACGAGCATCACTACCGTCTGCTGCGGCCGTCGATCTCGCAGTTGTACTCGCCGTGGCCGGACCGGCGCTGGCAGCCGTACGTGGGCGTTGGACTGGCGGTCAACGTGCAGTCCTCGTACGACGAACGATCCGCGAGACCGCCGGCGCCCGGTCCGCTGACCACTCGCGATCGGGACGGGTACCGCGCGCAGGGGGTCACGATATCGCCAGCCGAGCTGCCGATAGACGGCTTCTCCACCGACACGATCACCACCACGCGCACGCACGTGTTCGGCCGCCTCGGACTGAAGGTCACGGTCACGCCGCGCGCCTTTCTGACGATCGAAAGCCAGGTCGGACGCCGCGTCGTGCCGATTCGCGGCGGCATCGGCATCATGATGTTCTGACTTCCGCGGCGTCTCCGCGGGTGCCGGCGCGCTCGCCGCATCCGGCGTCGTCGCGATGTGCGCCTGAAGGCGCGCTCGGCCTGGCCGCAGCCGCGTGCGGCTCGCGCGTCAGGGGGCCGGAACGCGCAGCACGTCGGTGAGCACGCGGCCGTCCACCGGACCGAACGGCAGGCCGAGCAACCGGGCGATCGTCGGCGCGATGTCGATCGTGTTGACCGTCTCGAGCCTCGTGCCGGATGCGATGCCCCGGCCGGCCGCGATGAAGATCGCCTGGATGTCCGGATCGCTCGTCACGTAGCCGTGCGCGCCGAGGCTCCCCTCGGTCGCGTCGACGACGACCGGCAGCTCGACCGCGCCGGTGAACGCGTACCCGTCCTTCGCGACCAGCACGAGCTCGCCGATCTGATCGCTCGCAGCGGGCGACGGCAGGCCGTAGCGCGGGTAATCGGCCGGCTCGACGACGCGCTCGATGCCCTCGATGCCGGCGAGGGCGGCTCGAACCTTCCTCAGGACGTCGCCAGCCGGATCCGGCCGCGTCACGAAGCCGAACGCGGTGCCGCCCTCCGGCACGACGTACGCGTCGGCGCGCGTGATCTTGCCGTCGGCGGCGCCGATGAGCCCGGCCTGCGCGAGCGCCGCGTTCGGCCGCACCTGCCGCTTCACGCGCTTGAAGCCGTGGTCCGACGCGATGATGAACGTCGTGCGCTCGGACAGCCCGCTCTCGTCCACGGCCTTGACGATGCGCGCGACCTGATCGTCGAGGTGCGCCATGGCGGCTTGCGCCGCGAGCGTGCCGGGTCCGTAGCGATGGTGCGTCGAGTCGAGCGTCAGCAGATGGAACAGCAGGAGGTTCGGCCGGTGCGTGCGGAGGATGTGCTCGGCGGCCTGGGTCCAGATCTCGTCGCGCCAGACGATGCTGCGCGTGCCGAACTGGGCGACGTCATCCGCGGTGAGCGCGCCGGCCTGTACCATCTCGCGCGGGATCGACTCGTTCAGGCTCGGCCGCTCGCGGAACTCCCACGTGATCGTCGGCGCGTTCCACAGCGCGACCCAGTCGACCTGGGCGGTCGTCAGCCCGGCGGCGTGCGCCACGTCGTACACGGTCGGCGCCTTCACCATGTCGGCCTTGTCGCGCCATGGCTCGGTGCGCGGTGGCATGCCGGGCTCCCTGACGAGCAGGCCGTTGTAGAGCACGCGATGCCTGTCCGGGTGCACGCCCGTCACCATGGCGGTGTGGTTCGGCCACGTGACGGTCGGATCGATCGGCCGGAGCCGTTTCGCGATGGCACCGCGCGCCGCGAGCTTCCTGAGCGTTGGCACGGCGTTCGTCGGATCGTCGAGCGCCAGGGCCGGGAACCCGTCGAGCGTGATCAGCACGACGTGCGCCGTCCGGTCTGGCGCCGCGGGCGTCTGCGGCGCCGATCGCAGCGTGGCGGAGGCCGCGACAGCCGCCGACACGATCAGCGCGGCCGACCAGCGGAGCACGGGGGACTTGGTCATGGTCATGGTCATCGACGGCACGGGGATCGGCTCCTACGCTCCGGCGGCACGCTCGAGGTTCGCGAGGCCGGCCTCGAAGTCCTTGCCGACCAGCTTGTCCATCGACGTGAACACCGTCATCACGTTCATCAGGAACGGGCTCACACCGTACATCGCCCACGTCACGTCGGTGCCGCTGCCGGCCGGCGTCAGGACGAACTCCGTCGTGTTGTGGGCCTCGAAGGGCGCCAGGAAGTGGAGCCCGATCACGAGCCTCGAGGGCGGCACCGCCTCGAGGATCTCCATCCGGCCTCTGCCCGCCTTCTTGTTGCCGTCCCACTCGTAGACGGCGCCGGCGCCGCGCTCTCTGCCGCGGTGCGTGCGCCGCATCGCCGGGTCGAGCTTCTCCCAGGGCGACCACACGGGCCACTGATGGAAGTCGTTCAAGAACGAGAAGACGCGCTCGGGCGCGGCGTCGATCCGCGCGCGCCGTTCCACGCGAAACGTCTTCGGCTTGAGCGCGGCGATGCCCGCGACGACCACGATGGGAGCCACGAGGACGATGACGAGCGCGAGCCACATGGATCGACTCCTCGCAGTGCTGACGCGGCGCGCGGGATGCCCTGCGGCGCGCGCGTCAGGCGTCGGCTTTCGCTCGACTCGCCGGCGAGCGTCGCGGAGGCACCGGCCGGCCGAGCCGCCGCAGCTCTTCGACGATGCTGCTCGGCATCTCACGGCAGCCGCACGCCCGCGCGTGACCGACGTGCCACCGCACGCGCGCCGACATGCTCGCGTTCTTGGGCATGACGTGCGCCTGATGCCATTTTCTATTCAACACGATCGCTCCAACGGTCCCGGCCCGCGGTCCGGCCGGCGACGGAACGGCACCCTGCGCACTGGCCGACATGGCGACCGGATCGAACGGCGGCCGGCCGAGCGAGACGCGCGGCGATCGCGGTGGCCTGTCACGGTCGGCGCAGAATACGCGCGGACGGCCCCGCGACGCAAGCCGCGCGGCGCCGCTCGGGCCAGCCGCTGGCGGCCCGTTCGCTCAGGCGATATGGTGAAGACGATGGACGACCTTCTCACCCGCGGCGACGTCGAGCAGCTCGTCGACGCCTTCTATCTGCGCGTACGCGACGACGAGGTCCTCGGGCCGATCTTCGACGACGTCGCGCGCGTGGATTGGGCCGCGCACCTTCCGAAGATGTACGACTTCTGGCAGACCGTGCTGTTCGGGGCGGCGGCCTATCGCGGCGATCCGATGGGCGCGCACGTCGGGCTCGCGCGGATGACGCCGCTCGGCCCGCGCGAGTTCACGCGATGGCTCGCGCTGTTCGACGCGACCGTGGACGCGCTGTTCGAGGGCCCGGGCGCCGAGTCGGCAAAGGCGCGCGCGGCGCGCATCGCAGCCGTCATGCAGCATCACATCCCGATGGCGCTCACCACACCTCCTCGGCCTGCTGAAGATGACGATGCTGGTGGCGCGCGAGGATGACGAGCGTCGAGAAGAGCGTGTAGCGGACTCGGCCGTCGAACGGGGAGAGGATCCACACCTCGTCGATCGGCAGCCCTTCGGCCTCGCCCGTGAGTGCGATCTGCCGTGCCTGGTGGGTCTCGAACTCGGTCAGGACCTCACCGCGCGGCAGCGCGCCCTGCGGGACGAACGGCGCCGGGGCCCGCACACGGCCGGCAGCGAGCCGGCGTAGTGCGGCGGGCATCGGCCCCACCACCCTGCCGACGAGCCACCCCACCGCGTCCTGCCGGTAGCGCCGCCGCGCGGGCCGGCCGAGCGATCGCGCATCCCGCAGCGCCGCGACGATCAGCGGCTCGAACGCGCGGCTCGTGAGGTTCAGGTGCGCGACGCACTCGGCGATCGACCAGCGGTTCGGGTCGTGGCGCTCGGACCAGCGCTCGCCGGGCGTCGCAGCCGCCAGCCGCGCCAGCCTGGCCTGCGCGGTTTCGAGCTCGCCGACGATCGCCGCCAACTCAGGTCGCATGGCCTCTCGTCAGGTACAGGTTCGGCGCGGCCGGGCCGGCGCCCGCCACGGCGGCGGCGCACGGGAAGACGCGGTGGCTGCCATTATCGCGGAACCCGTGGCCCCACGCGGTCGCGCATGCGCCGGTTCCAGCGCCGACGTCATGAAGATGCCGTGCTGGGATGCGTCCCCCGGCCGACAGCTTTTCGCCGGTACCATGGCCGTTCGCCCTGAGCGCGAGGAGGTCCGATGCGGTTCATCACGGAATACACGGTGCTACCCCGGTCAACGTGACGCAGCAATCGCGCGGTTCAAACAGTCGCACGGCGCGCCTCCGCCTGGCGTGAAGCTGCTGGCCCGCTGGCACGACGTGGCCGGCAATCGCGGATGGACGATCTCCGAGGCCGCGGACCCGGCGCTCCTGGCCCAGTGGTCGCTGAGCTGGTCGGATCTGCTGAAGTTCGAGGTCACACCGGTGATCGACGACGAGCAGCTCGGCAGCCTGCTCGGCGGGCGCTAGCGTTCCAGCGCTCCGTGGCCGGCGGGGCGGCAACGCACCCTCGAGCGCGTCGGCCAGCGCGAGGGTCGCAGACGCGGCAACGCGCCGCCGCGAGGGAGCATCAGGCTCGATCTGCCTTGCCGTCCTATCGCAGGCGCACGGCCTCGATGACGCCCCCGGCGATCTCGTCGAGCTGCTGGCGCACGGTCAGCTTGGCGAAGACGTCTTCGAGCGACGGCACGTGCGCCAGCTCGCGCAGCCGCTGTGGCGAGTCGTCGGCCACGACCGTCCCCTCGTGCAGGATCATCACGCGCGTGCTGATGCGCTCGACGGTGTCGAGCTCGTGCGAGCTGTAGAAGATGATGCGGCCGTCGTCGGCCAGCGAGCGTACGACCGTGCGCAGCACGAGCGCCGTCGACACGTCCAGCCCCGACGCCGGCTCGTCGAGGACGACGATCCGGGGGTTGTGAAGGAGCGCGGCGGACAGCAACACTTTCTGCCGCATCCCTTTCGAGAACGACGACAGCGGCGCGTGGTAGTCGGTATCGAGCTCGAACAGGTTCAGCAGACGATCGATCTTGCGGTCGAGCAGGCCGTCGGGAATGCCCCGCAGGCGGCCGCTCAGTCGCAGGTACTCGGGCCCCGTGAGATACGTGTAGACGTGTGCCTCCTCCGGCACGTACCCGATCTGCGCCTTGTATGCGACGAGATCGCGATGGATGTCCTCACCATCGAGGAGAATAGCGCCGCTCGTGGGCGGCATCAGCCCCACGAGCATGCGGACGGTCGTGGACTTGCCCGACCCGTTGGGCCCGAGGTAGCCGAGGACTTCGCCGGGCTTCACGGCGAAGCTGACGTGCCGCACCGCGGTGAAGGCGCCGTAGCGTTTCGAGACGTCACGAACCTCGAGCATGCGTCCTCCTGCGTGGTTCACCTGCCTCGTGCGCCGTTGGCCGCGGCCGGTCTCGCGGTCGAAGATACGGCTCGTCCGACGACCTCGAGATTCAGCCGGATGACGGCGTCATCATCGTCGACGTCCGCGTTGGTGATCGCGGCCCAGCGCCCACCGGCGTGCGCCACCACCGCCCCGATGGCGAAGAGCGCGGCCTGTGCCGCGATCGGTCCAAGGCTGTTCTGCCAGCGAAGCTGCGCGGCGGCCGATTCATAGCAGAAGAGCTCGAGGCCGAGCAGCAACGCGAGCCAGCGGCTTCTGAAGCCCTCGGCCGCCGGCGGCCGCGAGCACGGCATCCCGACATAACCCCAGAGAAAGATCTCGAGCGCGAAGATGCCGGCGGTGAAGGCGACGGCGGCGCGCGCGATGCCCCACGCCGGTCCCCACAACGACGCGCCGACGGCAAGGGTCAATAGGACGCACGGCACGACGGCCAGCGCGAACAGGAGACGCCAGACCGCCGTTCGGCCCGCGAGCGGCGGGAAGTCGACGTGAAGAAACAGCCAGCGGCCCTGCAGTTCGACCGGCGTGCTGATGGCGATCCGAAAACCCAGCAGCGTGAAGAAGGCGACGACGAACGGGAAGGCGAGCTCTGGAACGGTGGACATCCCCTGCGGCGCGGCGTCACCGGCGTGAAGGTGCGCGAACGCGGGCACGAGCGCGGCGATCGCCACCGCGTACGCGAGCGCGAGTACCAGGCGCGGGGCGGGCGCGCGTCCGAGCGAGGCGAGCGCGAACTGCACGGCGGCGCGCACCGGCGACTCGCCGGCGAGGAGCCGCGGCACCTGTGCGGTCAGCCGCCGGAGCAACGGAAGCGACGGCGCGGCCGACGCCGCAATCGACCGCAGCACCACGTGACCGGCGAGCGGGAAGGCCACGAGAGCCACGGCGCACGTGACGGCGAGCGCGGCGGCACCGACACCAGCGAGCCGGTGCAGCGCGTGGGCTGGCGTGCCGGCGACCACCTCGAAGATGCCGAGAAACCACAGCGTCGGCAGCCAGGCCTGACCGGACGGCGCGGCAGCGAAGCCCGGCGCATTCAACTCGGCGGCGCCGGGCGTGGCGACACAGACGAGCAGCACCAGACCGACGAACGCCATCTGCAGTGTCGTCGACGCGCGCACGAACCGGCGTGGTCCGACCAGGAGGAGGCCGGCGGCCTGAATCGTGACCACGACGGCCATGACGAACACCGTGAGACCGGCACTGGCGGCGAAGTGCGCGAGGAACGTTCGTGTCGCGGCCGTCGGCGTGCGCACGAGGCCGAGGCCCATGCCGTACAGGAGCGAGGCGCCCGCGTGCATGCCGATCGCCAGGAGGGCGGTGTAGCGGCCGAGCGCGACGAGCTTGGCGAGAAGCATCGTCGGCCTTCGCACCGGCAGCGCGCCGAGAATCAGCGCGTCGCGCTGGTCGAGCAGCAGCGTCGGCCAGCGCCCGGCCGCGACCACCGCCACCGCCGCGCACGTCCAGACGAGATAGGACGTCACGTCAGCGCGCGCGATCGCATCGAGCGCGAGCTCGTTCCGCGACCGCGCGACCCATTCCCACTCGAAGTGCCGATAGAACGCGAACAGGATGCCGGGACCGCTGACGATGCCGACCAGCCACAGGAACGACCGCGTGGGGTCCGTACGGTTCGCCGTGTTCTCGCTTTCGAAGAACCGTGCGAAGAACACCTCAGTCAGCGCGCGAAGCTGCCCGGGCGGCGAGGTCATGACGTCGGTTGGGAACTTAGACACCGGTTGTCGCCGGGATGCCCGGATCCCGGACCGCCAGCTCCGAGCCTCACACCCGCGGCGGCTCCGCAAGACCGGGGCGACGCCGCCGGTACGGCTTGGTTTCCTCGGGATCCTTCGACGAACCGACGCCGCGCTCGGCCTGTTGAGTTCGGACGGCTACCCGCCTGGCGCCGGCGAACACCTATCGACTCCCCCCGGCCCAAGGCATCCACGCTCGTGCTCGCACCCATCCGGTCCGGCGATGTCAGCCATTCACGCGCGGGGCTCACCAATCGCGAACCGCACCACTACCCACGTTCCCCCGACGTACAACCCGGCTTGGCGAGCGTGCGCACCCATTTCGCCGAAGCGCTCACCCATCGTGAATCGCATGCCCACCCGACATCGACGTCGGCGTCACTCGACGTCGCCGCCACGCCCACCCATCGGCTCAGGCAGTCACACCCATCTCGTGTGGCACTCGCACCCGTCTTGTTTGGCGCTCGCACCCAACTTGGCTGGCACCGACACCCATCTCGTCTGGCGATCACACGTGGATGCTTCGCCGCAACCGTCTGTTACAAAAGGACTTACCAGCGAACTCGATGCACGGCCGCGCGATGGCGGTGACGGTCATCGGTACTTCGGAGCGATGAGGCGGCCGGATCGACTGGATGTCAGCGCGGACATCGCGCGCCGGGCGCCCGTGACCCGTCGCATGGCATCATGGGTCTCCATGTCCACGCCGCCCGCGCCGGACAGGCGCCGTGCCGGGGAGTCGATCGAAGACCACTGCCGCGTCTGCAAGACCGACCGGATCCACACGATCGTCGCGGTGGACGCGAACGGCTGGCCGCTGCGGGTGACGTGCGGCTACTGTGGGAGCGACCATCACTACCGTGGTGGCCCCCGCATCGGTGCCTCGAACCCGGCCCCGACTGCTCCGCCGGCCACGCCGCTCTACGGCGAGCGTCGTCCATCCGACCGCGCGCCCTTCCCCATCGTCGCCGATCGCGAACGGACCGCCGACCCTATGACGACACCTCCCGGTACTGCCGCCGATCTCGAACTGCTCCTGCGACGCGTCATCCGTGAAGAGGCCGGCATCTCAGCCGTCGTGCCGGCCGAGAAATGGCGCGGCGGCACGCTCGTGCTCCGGCCAGGCAACTCGGCATTGCAGGAGAAGACGATTCCGATCGAGACGTTCTTCCACAAGATCGTCATGCTCAGAAATCGCCTGCGCACGCTCGAACAGCAGGTGAACGCGTCCGAGCTGCCCGACGACGTCAAGATCCGGCTGCAGAGTTACGTCAGCGGGTGCTACGGCTCGCTCACCACCTTCAACGTGCTGTTCGCCGACGAGGCCGATCACTTCAAGGGCGCGGGCGGAGATTAGGGGAACAGTCTCGCGGTCGAGGCTGACCGGCGCACGATCGGTCAGTCGAAGAACGCCGCCGCCGGTTCGGCGAAGTCTGGCAACACCGTCGATCGGATCCGCGCGCGGCCGCGGAACGTCCGCGACGTCTCGACGCCGTCCTCGCCGAACCGCACGACCGTGATGGCACGGCGCTCCACGTCGATCAGCCAGTATTCGCGGGCGCCGTACTCGCCGTACCATCGGCGCTTCGAGACGCGGTCGTACCGGCGCGTGCCGCGCGATTCGACTTCCACCACGAGATCGGGCGCGCCCCACACCTGATGGCGCACGAGACGCAGCCGCTCGGTCGACAGGAACACCACGTCGGGCTGTACGATGAGACCGCGACTGCCGTCGAGCACGACGTCGAGCGGCGCGCCGGTGACCTTCCCGAGCTCGCGCGGCGCCACGTGCTGGTAAAGGAGCACCGTCGCGCGGGTGACGACCTCCTGATGTGGCCAGAACGGTGCCGGCGGCTCGCGAACCACGCCCCAGATCAGCTCGCGCTTCCGCCGATCCTCAGCACCGTCGAGATAGCTCACGACAGCTTCATGTGCCTTCATCACGCCCATCCTTCCGACGACGATGCCATCGTCGTCGTTGGAGATCAACTGCGAAGGCTGGGGATGTTGCCCGCACGGCGACCTGCCGGGATGGCTGGCATGTGGTGCCGCAGGGGCGCGGCGTCTTACTCGACGGGAACGTTGGTTACCAGCCGCCGCGCTCGTGCACGTCGCACTCCCACGGATGCTCGAGAAGCAGCGGTGCCAGCCGCACGACGGCCACGGCGAGCGGCCGCCCCGGCCACGCCCGGCATGGCGCAGGCCGTCACCGCGCGCGTATGGCCCAGCGCAGCTTGGCCGACGACGCGCGGCGATTGGCGCGCGTTTCGTCTTTCGACGATCGCGTCACGGTCCGGGACACCGCGGCGAAGAGACCCGCGCGCGCGCCGGCGCGATACGCCTGCTTCACGCGGCGATCCTCGCCCGAGTGGAACGTGAGCACGACGAGGCGGCCACCTGGCGCGAGCACGTGCGGCACGAAGGCGAGCAACGCGTCGAGCGCCGCGAGCTCGTCGTTGACCGCGATCCGCAGCGCCTGGAACGTGCGGCGGACGGACGTCTTCAGCGCGGGCTTGCCGATCCCCGGCAGCGCGCCGGCAAGTCCCAGCCGGACACGCCGTTCGAGCGCCTGCGTGGTAGGGAGCGGCGCTCGCTTCAGCAGGCTGGCGATGAGCGCGGCATGCGGTTCGTCCGCGTGAGCCGCGAGCATCGCCTCGAGATCGGTCTCCGTCGATCGTGCGAGCAGGTCGGCGGCCGTCTCGTCGCGCGTCGGGTCGAAGCGCATGTCGAGCGGGCCCGGCACCTTGTAGGAGAACCCGCGCGCCGGGCTCGCCGCCTGCATGGACGAGACGCCGAGGTCCACGAACACGCCCTGCACCGCGCTCACGCCGGCGCCAGCGAGCGCGTTCGGCAGCCCGCGGAAATCGCCGTGCACCGGCGTGAACACGTCCGGGCCAAAGCCCAGACCTCGGAGCCGGTCCGTGGTGCGCGCCAGCTCGCCGCCGTCGACGTCGAGCCCGATCAGCCGGCCGCCGGGCCGCAGGCACGGCAGGACGATCTCGGCATGTCCCCCACCGCCGAGCGTGCAGTCCACGACAACGTCGCCGGCGGTGGGCCGAAGGAACCGAAGCACCTCGGCCGGCATGATCGGACGATGCGAGGTCGACGCATGCGCGGACATCGGCTCACCATTGTGGCAGTGCCGGGCTGAGCGACGCATCGGTCTGGGCCGGGCCTCCCACTGAGAGCCTGCCGAGCGATCGGCAACGTGATCAATCCTGCAAGGCGCTGTCGCTCGCCCGCGATGTGCCGGAATGGCGGATATGCGGTGGATGAAGGCGTGAAGTCCATCAGCGGCCGGTCTTCATCGTGACGCCAGAAAGCGGATCGCGATCCGCCGAGCTACAATCGCGACGGTCGATCGAGCGGGCGACGTCGACGCGCTCGCTCGCCTCATCGAACAGGAGGACCCGTGCGTCTTGGATCGCTGATCGTGTTGCCCGCGGTGGTCGGGCTGGCCTCAGAGACCGCGGCGGGCCAGGCGGGCCGCAGCACGGCGCCGGCGGCCGCCAATCGCGCCTGCTCGCTGCTCACGAGCCAACTCGTCACGCAAGTCACGGCGTACGACAAGAAGGCGCTCGATCTGGTGATGCGCGTTCCGCCCAACGGCAGCGCGCTCGGCGCGAACGGATCGGAGTGCACGTACGGAGGGATCACGCTGCAGGTCGATCCGTTCACCGCGGCCTACTTCGAGAAGCAGCGGAACAAGACCTGGGTGCCGGTGCCGGGCGTGGGTGAGGCTGCGTACTTCAGGGACAACCGGGGAGAATGGGCCGAGCTGTACGTTCGCGCCGGCACGCACGTCATGACGATTCAGATGGACGTGCCGATGGGCCGCACGGCCGCGTCCATCCAGCCGAACGTCATCAACCTCGCGAAGACGCTCCTGCCGCAGTTGAAGTAGCGGGCTCTGGCTCGCCGAGGTTTCGCGTGGACCTTCAGCTCGGGAAGGCGTGAGCGCTGAATGACGAGCTCTGCGTGACGAGACGCTACCCGAGCCAGACGCGCGCGTTGCGGAACATCCGCATCCAGGCGCCGTCTTCTCCCCATCCGGCGGGCGCCCAGGAATTCTGAACGGTCCGGAAGACGCGCTCCGGGTGCGGCATCGTGATCGTCACGCGGCCGTCGTCCGAGCACACGGCCGCGATGGCGCTCGCCGATCCGTTCGGGTTCGAGGGAAACCGCTGGGTCGGTTGGCCGCGGGTGTCGACCCAGCGTAGCGCGACGCCACCGCGCGCCTCGAGGGCCTCGAGCGTGCCGGCGTCGCCGAACTCCGCCCGCCCCTCGCCGTGCGCGACGACGATGGGGATCTGCGAGCCGTGCATGCCGGCGAAGAGCACGGACGGGCTGCGCTCGACCCGGACGAGCGCGACGCGCGCCTCGTACTGCTCGGACAGGTTGCGGACGAAGCGCGGCCAGTGCGCGGCGCCCGGCACGATCTCGTGGAGCGCGGAGATCATCTGGCAGCCGTTGCAGATGCCGACCGAGAACGTGTCGGGGCGCGCGAAGAACGCCGCGAACTGATCGCGCGCGCGCGCGTTGAACAGGATCGTCTTGGCCCAGCCCTCTCCGGCGCCCAGCACGTCGCCGTAGGAGAAGCCGCCGCACGCCGCGAGGCCGTGGAACGCCGCCAGGTCCACCCGCCCGGTCAGCACGTCGCTCATGTGGACGTCGAACGCGTCGAATCCCGCGCGCTCGAAGGCGGCCGCCATCTCGTACTGGCCGTTCACCCCCTGCTCGCGCAGGATCGCGACGCGCGGCCGCGCGCCCGTCGCGATGTACGGCGCCGCGACGTCGTCGGCCGGCGAGTACGTGAGCGCGGCCGACAGCCCGGGATCGTCCGCGTCGAGAAGGCTCTCGTACTCCTCGCGCGCGCAGTCGGGGTTGTCGCGGCGGCTCTGCATCGCGTAGCTCAGCTCCGCCCAGGCACGGTGCAGATCGACGCGCGACGCGCGATAGCGCTCGGCACCCTCGTAGGTGAACCGCACGACGTCGCCAGGCACGGCGCGCCCGATCGCGTGCGTCATCGCGCCCAGCCCGGCCGCGGCGAACCGCTGGCGTACGGCCGCCAGGTCGCTCACGCGCACCTGGATCACGGCGCCGAGCTCCTCGTTGAAGAGCGCCGCGAGCGAATCGGGGCCGAGCGCCGTCGTGTCGACGTCGAGCCCGCAGTGCCCGGCGAACGCCATCTCCGAGAGCGCGGCGAAGAGCCCGCCGTCCGATCGATCGTGATAGGCGACGAGCAGCCGATCCTGCAGGCAGCTCTGGACGACCTCGAAGAACGCGGCGAGCCGCGCCGGATCGTCGAGGTCCGGCGGCGCGCCGCCGAGCCGGTTCCATGCGAGGGCGAGCGCCGAGCCGCCGAGCCGCGCGCGGCCCGCGCCGAGATCGACGAGGAGCAGCACGGCATCCTCGTCGGGCCGAAGCTGCGGCGTGACGACGTGCCGCACGTCGACGACCGGCGCGAACGCGGAAACGACGAGCGAGAGCGGCGCCGTGACCGAGCGCTCGGCGCCGTCGTCGCTCCATCGCGTCTGCATGGACATCGAGTCCTTGCCGACCGGAATGATCAGGCCGAGCGCCGGGCAGAGATCCATCGCGACCGCGCGGACCGTGTCGAAGAGCGCCTGGTCCTCGCCGGGCTGGCCGGCCGCGGCCATCCAGTTGGCGGAGAGCTTCACGTCGAAGAGCTTCGCGATGGGCGCGCTGGCGATGTTCGTGATCGCCTCGGCGACGGCCATGCGCCCCGACGCCGGAGCGTCGATGAGCGCGAGCGGCGCGCGCTCGCCCATCGCCATGGCCTCGCCGGCATAGCCGTCGTAGCCCGTCAGCGTGACGCCGGCATCGGCGACCGGCACCTGCCACGGGCCGACCATCTGATCCCGGCTGACCAGGCCGGTGACGCTGCGATCGCCGATCGTGACGAGGAAGCCCTTGCCGGCGACCGCCGGCATCCGGAGCACGCGGTCGGCCGCGTCGACGAGGCTCACGTCGCCGAACGACACGGCCGCGCGCGGCGCGGCGTGCCGGTTGACCGTGCGGTGCATGCGCGGCGGCTTGCCGAACAGCACGGACAGCGGCACGTCGACGGGCGCGCCGCCCAGCACGGGATCGGCGACGTGCAGGTGCGGCTCGGCGAGCGCCTCGCCGACGACGGCGAACGGGCAGCGCTCGCGCGCGCAGAGGTCACGGAAGACGTCGAGATCGCCGGGAGCGATCGCGAGCACGTAGCGCTCCTGCGCCTCGTTGCACCAGATCTCGAGCGGCGACAGCGAGGCGTCGGCGGTCGGGATCCGGCGCAGATCGATCGCGGCGCCGCGGCCGCCGTCCTTGACGAGCTCCGGCAGCGCGTTCGACAGGCCGCCGGCGCCGACGTCGTGGATGAACCGGATGGGGTTGCGATCGCCCATCTGCCAGCAGCGATCGATCACTTCCTGGCAGCGATGCTCCATCTCGGCGTTGTCGCGCTGCACCGACGCGAAGTCCAGATCGGCGTCGCTCGCGCCGGCGCTCATCGACGACGCCGCGCCGCCGCCGAGCCCGATCAGCATGGCCGGACCGCCCAGCACGACGAGCAGCGAGCCGGCGGGCATGTCGCGCTTGCGGACATGGCCCTCGCGGATGTTGCCCAGCCCGCCGGCCACCATGATCGGCTTGTGATAGCCGCGCACGCGGCCGCGATGCCGCAGCTCGAGCGTGCGGAAGTAGCCGCAGATCGCCGGCCGGCCGAACTCGTTGTTGAACGCCGCCGCGCCGATCGGCCCGTCGATCATGATCTGCATGGCCGACACGATGCGATCCGGCTTGCCGTGATCTTCCTCCCACGGCTGCTCGTACCCCGGCACGCGGAGGTTCGAGACGCTGAACCCGACCAGCCCGGCCTTGGGCCGCGCGCCGCACCCGACGGCGCCCTCGTCGCGAATCTCGCCGCCCGATCCGGTCGACGCGCCCGGATACGGCGCGATGGCCGTCGGGTGGTTGTGCGTCTCGACCTTCATCATGATGTGCACGGGCTCGGCGTGGTAGCCGAACTGCGCGGAGCCGGGCTCGGGAAAGAACCGGCGCGCCTCGTGTCCGCGGATCACCGCGGCGTTGTCGGAGTACGCGCTGAGCACGTCGCGCGTGTCGCCGCGCTCGTAGGTGTGCCGGATCATGCCGAACAGGCTGCGCGCCTGCTCGACGCCGTCCACGTCCCACGTGGCGTTGAAGATCTTGTGGCGGCAGTGCTCGCTGTTCGCCTGGGCGAACATCATCAGCTCGACGTCGGTCGGATTCCGGCCGAGCGCCGCGAACGCCGCGGAGAGATAGTCGATCTCGTCGTCGGCGAGCGCCAGGCCGAGCTCGCGGTTCGCCCGGACGAGCGCGTCGCGCCCGCCGGCGGCGAGATCGATCGTGACGAGCGGACGCGGCGATCCCTGCTCGAACAGCCGGGCGGCCTCGTCGAGATGGAAGAACACGGTCTCGACCATGCGGTCGTGCAGACCGGCGGCGATGCGCGCGCGGGCTTCGGCGACGAGCTCCGCGTCGCCCGTGACGTAGTACGCGATCCCGCGTTCCACGCGGCGGATCTTCGAGAGCCCCGCGTTGTGGGCGATGTCGGTGGCCTTGCTCGACCAGGGCGACACGGTGCCCGGGCGAGGCACGACGAGAAACAGCTCGCCGGCATCGTCCACGGCCTCGCGGCGCGGCCCGTACTGGAGCAGGCGATCGAGCACGCCGCGCTCGCGCGCGTCGAGATCGCCCGCGAGATCCGCGAAGTGGATGTACTGCGACGCGAGGGCGCTGACGCCCGCGGCGGCGTCGCGCACGGTCCCACGCAGGCGTTGCAGGCGGAAGGGGGACAGCGCTGCCGCGCCCGGAAGGATCAGCATTGCCGATCGAATTTTATAGTACGGGCCCCACGCCGGACGGCGGCGCGGTCGCCACGACGATCGTGTACCTCTGCCCGCGGTTCCCAGGGCCGGCGCCGACCCGATGCGACTCGACGCCGAAGCCGCGCGCGCGGAGGCGCCGGGCGAATGCGCGCGTGTCGTTGGCTGACCAGACCGCGAGGACGCCGCCTGGCTGGAGCGATCGATGGGCGTTCGCGATGCCCGCCTCTTCGTACAACCGGGCGTTGGCGGTGTCGGCGAACGCCACCGGCCCGTTGTCCACGTCGAGCAGGACGACGTCGAACGCCCGTGGGCGCGCGCGCATCACCGCGCCGACGTCGTCGAGCTCGACGCGCACGCGCGGATCGTCGAGCGGATGCTCGGCGAGCGACGCGAGCGGCCCGCGATTCCACGCCAGGACCTCCGGAACGAGCTCCGCCACGATCACCGACGCGGTGGCCGGCAGCGCGTCGAGCGCCGCCCGCAACGTGAACCCCATCCCGAGGCCGCCGATCAGGACCACGGGCGCGGCGATCGCGCTCGCGCGGCGGCATCCGAGCCGTGCGAGGACGTCCTCCGAGTAGTGCGTCCGGCTCGACATCAGGCTGCGGCCGTCGGCCAGAATCGCGAACTCGCTCACGTGCCTCGTGAGGGTGAGCTCCGTGTCGTGAGGGGTGCGTGCCCTGGCGAGCACCTCCCAGGGCTTCACGTGCGCGGTGAGGCCGCCTTGCGACGGGTGCCCTGCTTGCGGACGAGCGAAGGCCGGGTATCGGCCGGGCCGGGCCGGGGGTGCTTCTGGGCGATGTGGACCGACAGCCGGTTCACGGCCACGTCCTCACCGCAGAACCGGCACTGCGTCTTGCCGGCCGAGACGTACACACGCTGCATATCGTTCCAGCATGGCCGCGCCCCGGCCCCCCGTCAAGCGCCTCAGCGTGCTATTTCTTTGCGCCCGGCGCGCGGTAGCGCACGGCTTTCTTCGCGGCCGCGTCGATCTCTTCGCACGTGATGAGGGGCGTCGTCTTGAGCGTCACGGCCCCTGTCGCGCCCACCGCCAACGACAGCGCGGCCGCCGTGACGTTGTCGGGCAGGTCGACGATGATGACGACGTCGCGGATGCCGAAGGCGTAGTAGAAGGCCTCCAACGTCCCGCCCACCGACTTCGTGGCGGCTTCGACCGCGGCGCGTCGCTTCGAGCCGCCGTCCTTGATCAGCCCGCTCGTCCCCTGCTGAGAGTAGTCGGCCTCGCACAGATACTTGGGCATCGTGACCTCGTCGCCTCGTCGACTCGCGCCGCCACGGCGCGATCGACGCTCATGGCAGACGCACCATAGCAGATCGGGACCGCGGCGGCTGACGAATCGGTCAGGTCAACCCGACGGTCCGTCCGTCGGCGTCGATGTCGATGCCCATGAAGGCCGGCGTGCGTCCGAGGCCGGGCATGCGCTGCATCTCGCCGCACAGCGCCACGACGAAGCCGGCGCCGGCGCTGGGCACGAGGCCGCGCACCGGCAGCACGAAGTTCCTCGGCCGGTTGCGCAACGCCGGGTCGTGCGAGAGCGACAGGTGCGTCTTGGCCATGCACACGGGTGCCGCGCCGAGGCCGAGCGCCGTGAGCCGGGCGAGATCCTGCGTGGCCGACGTCTCGAGATCGATGCGGCTCGCGCCGTAGAGCCGCGTGGCGATGGCGCGGATCTGTTCCTCGACGGGCGTGCCGGGCGGCGACAGCGGCGCGAAGCGCGACGGCTGCTCGCACGCGGCCGCGACGGCCGATGCGAGATCGGTCGAGCCGGCGCCGCCCTGTCCGTAGCCGTCGTGCGCCACGACCACGTCGGCCCCCGCCTCGCGCGCGAGCCGTCCAACGAGCTCCAGCTCGCCGGCCGTGTCGCTCGGGAAGCGATTGACGGCGACGACGCACGGCAGCCCGTACTGCCGCACGATGTCGATGTGCGCGGCAAGGTTCTCGGCGCCGCGCGCGATGGCGTCCGGATTCTCGAACGCCAGCGACTCGAACGGGACGCCGCCGTGCGACTTCAGGGCCCGCACGGTCGTGACGAGCACGGCCGCGCTCGGTGCGACGCCGGCGGCCGGGCACACGATGTCGCAGAACTTCTGGAAGCCGAGATCGCTCGCGAAGCCGGCCTCCGTGACGACGAGATCGGCGAGCTTCAACGCGACGCGAGCGGCGAGCACGGAGCTGGCGCCGTGCGCGATGTTGCCGAACGGGCCCGCGTGCACCAGCGCCGGCTGCCCCTCGCCCGTCTGCACGAGGTTCGGCAGGAGCGCCTGCTTCATGATGACCGTCATCGCGCCGGCCACCCGCAGATCCTCGGCCGTCACCGGCGCGCCGGCCGCGTCGCTGGCCACGACGATCCGGCCGAGCCGGCGCCGGAGGTCGGCGAGATCGACGGCGAGCGCGAGCACGGCCATGACCTCGGAGGCCGCGGTGATGACGAACTGCCCTTCACGCGGCGTCCCGTGCGGCTTGCCGCCGAGCCCGCCGACGAAGTACCGCAACTGCCGCTCGTTCATGTCCACCGTGCGCGGCCAGACGACCGAGCTCGGATCGATGCGGAGCGGGTTGCCGTGGTAGATCGACGCGTCGATCGCGGCGGCCAGCAGGTTGTGCGCCGCCGCGACGGCGTGGAAGTCGCCGTTGAGGTGGAGGTTGATCTCCTCCATCGGCACGAGCTGCGCGCGGCCGCCGCCGGTGCCGCCGCCCTTCGTGCCGAACACCGGGCCCATCGACGGCTGCCGGAGCGCGAGCATGACGCGGCGGCCGATACGTCCGAGCCCTTCGGCGAGCGCGATGCTCGTCGTGGTCTTGCCTTCACCGGCCTTCGTCGGCGTGATCGCCGTGACGATCACCAGCTTGCCGTCGGGCCGATCGGCGAGCCGGCGCAGCACCGAGAGCCGCACTTTGCCGCGATGCGCGCCGCACACGTCGAGCTCGTCGGGCAGAAGGCCCGCGGAAGCGGCGACATCGGCGATGGGACGGGGCGGCACGGAGAGGGAACGCTCGAGCGGTTCTGAGTGATGAGTTGTGCGCGATGAGTGGTGCTCTATGAGTTGTGCGCTGTGACTGGCCGCGCATAGTCTGACACGACTCAACTCGGAACGCACGATTTCACGATTCTTCGCGCCGCTCCCTCCACCCCAGCCCATCCTCCGTGCGTCCGCGAGGACGGTACTCGCAGCCGATCCAGCCGGAATAGCCGACCTCGTCGAGCACCCGGAAGATGTGCCGGTAATCCACCTCGCCCTCGTCTG
Source organism: Acidobacteriota bacterium (assembly GCA_020853395.1). Taxonomy (NCBI): domain Bacteria; kingdom Pseudomonadati; phylum Acidobacteriota; species Acidobacteriota bacterium. Next base: position 167,826 of record JADYYY010000016.1, on the reverse strand, counting down.
GCTCGTGACGATCCGGCACGCCCGCGACCTGGACGTGGACGATCGCGCCGGCGTACCGCCGGAGCTTCGTCGTGAGATCCCCCTCGGCGACCTGCGTGTGGTACAGGTCCATCTGCAGCTTGAGGTTCGGCTCGCCGACCGCCTCGCGGATCGCGTCGGCGTCCGCCCACGTGGTCAGGAAGTAGCCGGGCATGTCGCGCGCGTTGAGCGTCTCGATCACGACCGTGCGGCCGTGCCGCGCGGCTTCACGCGCGGCGAATCGCAGGTTCTCGACGTAGGTGGCGCGATGGCGGGCGCGGTCGCCTCCTGGCGGCACGATGCCGGCGAGCGGATGGAACTGCGGCGTGCGGAGCGTCTCGGCGTACGCGAGCGCCTGCGCGACGCTTCGCCGGAATTCTTCTTCGCGCCCGGGCAACGACGCGATGCCACGCTCGCCGGCGGCCCAATCGCCCGGGCCGATGTTGAAGCCGAGGTTCACCAGACGGTGACGCTCGAGCTCGCGCGCGATCGCCTCCGCCGGCGTGTCGAACGGCACGAGCAGCTCGACCGCCGCGAACCCGGCGCGCGCCGCCGCGCCGAACCGCTCGAGGAACGGCCGCTCGGTGAACAGGAATCCCAGGTTCGCCGCGAACTTCCGCATCCCGACGATCATAGCGTTTGCCTGTAGACTGTCGGCGCGCTGACGATGACGTCGCCCGCCGTGTCTGCTCCGCTCGAAGACGCCGTCTATCGCAAGGTCACCTGGCGGCTGCTCCCCTTCCTGATGGTCTGCTACGTGGTCGCGTATCTCGACCGCGTGAACGTCGGCTTCGCCAAGCTCGAGATGCTGCAGGATCTGCAGTTCAGCGAGACGATCTACGGCCTCGGCGCCGGCATGTTCTTCATCGGCTACTTCCTGTTCGAGGTGCCGAGCAACGTCGTCCTCCACCGCGTCGGCGCCCGTCTGTGGATCGGCCGCATCATGATCTCGTGGGGGCTGGTGTCGGCCGCGTTCGTGTTCGTCGAGACGCCGCTCACGTTCTACGCGCTCCGCTTCCTGCTGGGCATCGCGGAGGCCGGCTTCTACCCGGGCATCATCCTGTATCTGACCTACTGGTTTCCCAGCGACCGCCGCGCGCGCGTGATCGCGCTCTTCATGACAGCCATCCCGGTGTCGGGCATCTTCGGCGGGCCGCTCTCGGGCTGGATCATGGCCGCATTCCACGGCACGAGCGGCTGGGCCGGCTGGCAGTGGCTGTTCGTCATCGAAGCGATCCCCGCGCTCGTGCTCGGCGTCGCCGTCATGTTCTACCTCGACAACGGCATCCGGCCGGCGCGATGGCTCACCGAGGACGAGAAGCGGCTGCTCGAACAGCGCCTCGCCGACGACGCCGCGGGCATCGTCGAACATCCGTCGGTGCGGGCGGTGCTGGCCGACCGGCGGATCTGGCTGATGTCGTTCATCTACTTCTGCGCCGTCATGGGACAGTACGGCCTCACGTTCTGGATGCCGACGCTCGTGCAGGCGGCCGGCGTCAGCGGCACGTTCGAGATCGGGCTGCTCACCGCGATCCCCTACACCGTCGCGGTGGTCGCGATGCTGCTGTTCGGCCGCAGCGCCGACCGGCGGCGCGAGCGTCGCTGGCACGCCGCCATCCCGCTGCTGCTCGGCGCCGTGGGCTTGTGCCTCACCGCGCAAGCCGGCGCCAGGACCGGGCTCGCCGTGACGTGCCTGTCGATCGCGGCGGCGGGCCTGATCAGCTCGACGCCGCTCTTCTGGGGTCTGCCGACGGCGTTTCTGACCGGCACGGCCGCCGCGGCCGGCATCGCGGCCATCAACTCCATCGGAAACCTCGCCGGCTTCGTGAGCCCGTACGTCGTCGGCTGGCTGCGCGACGTGACCCACAGCCCCGAGACGGGCCTGTACGTCGTGGCGGCCGTCCAGATCGTGGGCGCGGCCGCGATCTTCACGGTGCCGAGGGGAAGATGAAGAAGACGGAAGCAGACCGAAACGGAGTAGCCGCGAGCCGTGGGCGTTGAGTCATGAGCGGGCGTCTCGCCGGCAAGACGGCGTTCATCACGGCGGCTGGACAGGGCATCGGGCGGGCGATTGCGGAAGCGTTCGCGCGCGAGGGCGCCGCGGTCGTCGCGACGGACGTCAACGGCGCGGCCCTGGATGATCTGGCCGCGCGGACGCGCCGTGCGACGCTCGCGCTCGACGTGACCGACAAGGCGGCGATCGCCGACGCGGCCGAGCGGTTCACCGGCGTGACGGTGCTCGTCAACTGCGCCGGGTACGTGCATGCCGGATCGATCCTCGAGTGCGACGAGGAGGCGTTCGATCGCTCTGTCGACGTGAACGTCCGGTCGATGTACCGGGTGATCCGCGCGTTCCTGCCGGGCATGCTCGCGCGCGGCGGCGGATCGATCGTCAACATCGCGTCGATCGCCGGCGTCACCCGCGGCGTCCCGAACCGGTTCGTGTACTGCACGACGAAGGCCGCGGTGGCCGGGCTCACCCGCGCGATCGCGGCCGACTACGTCACGACCGGCATCCGCTGCAATGCGATCTGCCCCGGCACGGTCGACTCGCCGTCGCTCCGCGAGCGGATCGCCGCGCAGGCCGTGGCGAGCGACGAGAGCGCGGAGGCCGTGCTCGCCGCCTTCAAGGCTCGGCAGCCGATGGGACGCCTCGGCCGCCCCGAGGAGATCGCCGCGCTCGCCGTGTACCTCGCCTCCGACGAGTCCGCGTTCACCACCGGCACGCTCCAGGTCATCGACGGCGGATGGTCGGGATAGGCCGAGGCTTACGGCTGACGTCGCGCGCCAGCGCGCGAAAGGCGGCGAGCATCTCGTCGTACGAGAAGTTCGCGTTCCGGCCGCTGGGGTTGGGCACCACGAAGACGCGCGCGGATTCGAACGTGTCGGCTTGCAAGCCGAGCGCGACCGGCGTGATCCGGGACCCGCCGCGCACGGCGCGATAGACGGTGACGCCGACGAACGCCACGACTTCGGGCCGCCAGCGCCGTACTTTCCGCCGCAGCTTCCGCACGCCCTCGACGTACTCGTCCGGACGCAGCGCGTCGATGCCGGGCGTCGCGCGCGCGATGAGGTTCGTGATGCCAAGGGCCCACTCGGGCAGCCGGCGATCGTCGGCATATCCGATCGGCTCGGGCACGAGACCCGAGTCGAACAGGAGCTTCCAGAACCGGTTCGAGTACCCCGCGAAGTGATGCCCGGTCAGCGCCGATCGAATCCCGGGATTGATGCCGACGAAGAGCACGCGGACCGGAGGGCGAACCGCGTCGCGGAGCGGGGGGAAGGAAGGCACGGTCGACGATAGGAGCTTGGCCAGGTTCTCGTGCTAGAAGCCGTAGCGGCCGTGCTGGATTACCGCACGCTGGACATCACGTGCCGGTCCCCGGAGGAAGCGATCGCGTGCCCAGAGCGCCAGCGGCTCTACCCGGCATCGCACGTGTGCCGCTCCAGCCATCGGCCGTCCAAGAGCACAGCGCTCAGCACTCACGACTCCCGCGTCGAAGCCCTCATGCCGGCCCGGCGCCTTGCGTGTTGACGTAGATCGCGTAGAGCGACTGGCTCGCCACCATGAACAGGCGATTGCGCTTGGGACCGCCGAAGCAGATGTTCCCGCAGACCTCGGGCAGGCGAATGCGGCCGAGGAGCCGGCCGGCCGGTGACCAGATCGTGACGCCGTTGTAGCCGACGGCGCGGCCGGCGTTGCTCGAGCACCAGATGTTGCCGTCGACGTCGCACCGCACGCCGTCGGGCGCGCAGCGCACGCCGTCGACCATGCAGTCGGAGAAGAGCCGGTGATTCGCGAGCCGGTTGTCCGCGGTGACGTCGAACACGTGCAGGTCGCCCTTGCCGCCGGCGTGCGTGTCGCCGGGCCCCTTGCCCGTGCTCGCCACGTAGAGCCGCTTGAAGTCCGGAGAGAACGCGAGCCCGTTCGGATCCGGCACGAGGTCCTCGGTCGCCACGCGGTCCACGCGGCCCGACGGATCGACGCGGTAGATCGCGTTCGGCAGCTCGCGGCGCAGGCCACCAGCCTCGGCAGGTTGTCCGACACGCGTCCGCAGGCGCCCTTCAGGGTTGGTGGGACCGCCGCTGCGATCCGGCTGGCCCTCGTAGAGGCTCGCACCGTACGGCGGATCGGTGAACCAGCAGCTCCCGTCCGGATGCGCGACGACGTCGTTGGGCGAGCTGAGGTGTTTGCCCTCGAAGGCGTCGGCGATCACCGTGATGGTGCCGTCGTGCTCGTACCGCACGACGCGGCGCATGAGGTGCTCGCACGAGAGCTGCCGGCCCTCGAAGTCGAACGTGTTCCCGTTGCTGTGGTTCGCCGGCGCGCGGAACACCGACACGTGGCCGTCGTCTTCGAGCCAGCGGTGCTGCCGGTTGTTCGGGATGTCGCTGAACACGAGGAAGCGGCCGACGCTGTTCCAGGCGGGCCCTTCGAGCCACAACCCGCCGGTCCACAGCCGCTGGATCGGCGCGTTGGGCTGGACGAGCCGATCGAACGCCGGATCCGCCGAGAGCACGTCGGGATCGTTGAAGTAGAGCGTGGGCGGCGCGCCCGGAGCGAAATCCCTCGGCGGCATCGTCACGACGGTGGGCGGTCCGGGGTTCTGGGCGAAGACGGCCGGGCCGGCCGCGGCGGCCGCGCCCGCCGCGGTGCCGATCAGCCGCATGGCGTCGCGGCGCGTCGGCCGGGGATTGGACTTGCGGGTCACGCGAGGGCTCATGACCGGCCCTCAGTGCACGCGCGGCTCGCCGGCGCCGGCGGGCTCGATCGCGTGGAACACGTCGCGCACGCGCGTCTCGAGCAGCGGGACGATGCGGCCGACCACCAGCTCCTTGAACGCGGGCGTCTGCGTGTGCGCCTCGAACGCCGCGCGATCGACGAACTGCTCGTACAGCACGAACCGCCGCGGATCCTCCGCGTGCTGGTTGACCGTGAAGTACCGGCAACCCGCCTCCGACCGGGCGTGCGGAATCATCTGGCTCGCCAACGCGGCCACCTCCCGCTCCTTGCCTTCCTTCGCATACCACTGCGCGACGATCACGAACATTGATGGACCTCCGTCATCGGGTCATCGGGTCATCGGGCTATCGCATCGGGACATCGGACCATCGGGACATCGGCTATCGCATCGGGACATCGGGTTATCGGGACATCGGGGCATCGGCTATCGCATCGGGTCATCGGAGTATCGGGTCATCGCATCGGTTCATCGGACCATCGCGCGATGTTCGATGCTCGATGCCCCGATAGCCCGACCCGGCGTTCCGATCTCCCGATGCTCGATGTCCCGATGCCCCCGATCCGATGTCCCGATATTCCGATGTCCCGATGATCCGATGCTAGTGCGGGTACATGGCCATGTGCTCGGCGAGCACGTCGCGGCCGAAGTCGCCGTTGAACTCGCGCCACACGGAGTGGACGTGGTTGCCGTTGTTCTGCGTGTTGTTGTGCTCGATCACGAACGTCGGGCCCTGCACCTGATAGTGGTATCGCTGCCGCGGCTCGCTCGAGCCGGCCCAGGCGAACGTCACCTTCTCGATGCCCGCCGTCTTGATCCGGTTGAGCCGGTCGGCTGCGATGTCGGCCGGCATCACGTTCGCGTAGCTCTCGATCACCTTCATGAGCATTTCGCGCTGCGAGGCGGTCATCTGCGACGCGGCCAGCCCCCTGGGATTGATCGGATCGACGTTCAGCGTCGTGCCGGTCGCGATGTCGCCTCGCGGCGTCGCCGCGACGATCGCGGCGGAGCACTGCGCCGGGTTCAACGACTGCACGAGCGCGCGGGCCGTGTCTTCCTGCGCGGCCAGCGCGCGAAGCCCCGCGTTGGGCGCGCCCTCGGGCACGCGGGCCGGGTTCGCGCCGAGGAACTGCGGCGTCGTCGACACCGACACCTTGCCGTTGTCGACGCCGAAGCGCAGCGAGACGTGATGTCCCTCGACGCGCCAGCCCCAGGATCCCTTGCTCGACGGATCGCCGAACACGGAGAAGTAATACAAGTCGGGATCGCGGATGATCGGCGCGCCTCCGCCGCCGCCTCCACCAGCACGGCCGCCACCGCCTCGCGCGCCGCCGCCACCCTGGCCGCCACCTTGCCCACCGCCGCCGCCCTGGCCACCGCCCTGGCCACCGCCGCCACGACGCGCCTGCCCGGCCGCTGGAGCAGGAGCCGCGGCCGGCGCAATCGCGCTGAGGTCGCCGAGCCCGCAGGCCGCGCCGGGCGTCGGCGCCGGCGCGGCCGCGGCGAACTGGCCGATCGGCTGGCCGCCGGAACGCCCCGTCTCGTCGGCGCCTTCCGTCACCCGCAACACGAGCTCGAGGCTCATGATCGTCGTCGCCGTCGTGTACCCCACCTGGCTGAGGCTGGCGTGCAAGAGATCCTGCGCGCGCTGCCGCTGCACGTCGGTCATCTCCTTGAGCGGCACGCCATGGCGCTCGAACATGCTGGCGGGGATGAAGTGCCAGCGCAGCCATTCGCAATCCGCGCCGGGCGGCGTGGACTTGCAGCCGTCCGATGCGATCGGAAACGCGGCCTTCTGCCGCTGTTCCGGCGTGAGGCTCGCGAGAAACGCCGTGGCGGCTTTGACCATGCCGGGGGCCGAGCGCTGCTGCGCGACGACCGAACCGGCGAGCCAGATGCCGGCAGCGGCGACGCCGACGATGGCCCAGACGACGCGACGAGAGAGAGGCTTCATGACGAAAGGCTCCTCCGCAAGCTGATGGGGACTGGGCATCGTAGCACGCGGCCTCAGCGTGTGTTTCAAAACTCGGCGAGCGGGTCCTCCTGTCGCCGGACAGCCCCGCGTGGTGCCCGCACAACGCGCGTGATCACAGGCGTCGCCTGCGCGCCACGCGGGGCGGACCCGTCCGGCGCCACCCCCGCCGCAGGAGCTCGAAGCGCTCTCAGCCGCGGGTGCGCCGCGGTGAAGCTGACCGCCGGGGCCGACTCCCTGCCGCAGGAGCTCGGAGCGCCCTCAGCCGCGGGTGCCCGTTGTCCGGATTCGCACCGCCGTGCCCCACGGATCGGATGCCGTCCACCCGACTTCGTCCTGGTCGACCGGATGGCCATGAGCCCGCAGGCCGTCCGCCACGAGCGCGGCCGCGGCGCGATCGGGCAGCTCGAGATCCCACGACAGCAGCCTGGCCTGATCGTCGCGGGCCGGCCGGGCGGCGCCCCACGTGTTCACGCCGAGGTGGTGGTGATAGCCGCCGGCCGACAGGAACAACGCGCCGGGATACGACCAGACGACGCGGTCGAGGCCCATGGCGTCGTGATAGAAGGCCGAGGCCTGGTCGATGTCGCCGACGTGCAGGTGCACGTGCCCCATCACGGTGCCGGCCGGCGCGCCGGTCCACGGCCGTCCGCCCGCCTCGTCGATCAGCGACTCGACGTCGAGCGGCGCCGTCACCATGTGCAGCTCGCCATCGGCCTGTCGTCGCCAGCGCTCGCGCGGGCGGTCGGCGTACACCTCGATGCCGAGCCCGTCGGGATCGGACAGGTAGATCGCTTCGCTCACGGCGTGATCGGCGGCGCCGCTCGCGCGCCCCGAGGGCAGGACGTGGGCCGCGAACCGGCCGAGCGCCGCGCGATCGGGCACGAGCAGCGCGAAGTGATACAGCCCCCAGTTCGCGCGCCGCGGCACCGGCGTCGCGCCCCGGCGTTCCTCGATCTCCACGAGCACCCGATCGTCGTCGGACTTCGGCGCGAGCTCGGCGCGGCCCGCATCCTGCGATCGCACCTGCAGCCCGATGACGTCGCGGTAGTACGAGATGGAGCGCGCCAGATCGGCGACCTGCAACCGGACTCTGCCGGGCCTGGCGAACGGCGAAATGGGCATGACGTCGACGTCGTGGCCGATGACCGGCTTCCCTGCCGCCGCGCCGGGCGCGACTGGCGCCGCGCTCAGCGGCCGAGCTTCTGACGCGCCAGCGGCCCGACGAGCGGGCCATCGGCCGACAGGCGCGCGTCGGTCGCGTCGGCCGCCTTCGTGAACGCGGCACGCGCGTCGGCCGTGCGGCCAGCCGCTTCGAGGGACAGCCCGAGCAGATAGGCGACCGTGCCGGCCGACACGCCCGGGCCGGCCGGCAGGTCGGCGGCGCGCAGTTCCGTCTCGGCCTCGGCGACGTTGCCGACCCGTAGCTGCGCAATCGCCAGGTTGACGCGCGCCGCGGCCTTCTCGAGCGCGTTCGACGACGACCGCACGAGCTGCTGCAGATCGACGATCGCGCGGTTGTACGGCAGCCGGCTGTCGCGGAGCGGAAGCGTATCGGGCACGAGCGCGATGGCCCCGGTGACGGTTCTCGCGGTGCCGTCGGGCGCTCTCACGTCGAGCGGCAGATCGAGCGCGCCGGGCCGGAGCGCCGCGATCCGGCCGCGCAGATCGCGGACCGTCGCGACCGGTGCGCCGCCGGCCCCGACGATCACGTCGCCGACCGCCAGTCCCGCCGCCCCGCCCGCGCCGCCGACGCGAACGACCACCGCACCCGGCACGCCGTCGACGTCGACGACCGACGTCCCCATCGACGGCCGGACGACCGGCGGCAGCGGCGCGCTGAGACGCTCGACCGCGCGCGCGCGCGATGCCGGATCGGCGGGCCGGAACGTGAGCAGATCGGGTTCGGCGCTGCCGGCGGCGAGGATCGCCACCGACAGCTCCGAGCGATCGGTGCCGGCCGCCACGGCGGCGACGCCCTGTGTGGCGAGCTTGGCGCTCAGGCGACGCGACAGATCGCGCACGACGTCCTTCGACGTGCGGCTGCCTCCGGGCGCGAGCGGGTCGAGCCAGTTGGCCGGCACGTTCTCGCCGGCCAGCGCGCGTTCGAGATCGGCCGCCGCCGGCGCGTACACGAGCGCGTTCGTGGCGGCCGCGAGCGCTCGCTCGGCCTCGTCGCGCAGATCGGCGGCCGCTGCCTGGGCGCCGACGATCGCGAAGGCCGGCTCGAGCACCGCGTTCAACGCGACGCTGTCGCCCGTCTTCCATTCGCGCCGATCGACGTACCGGCCGCCGGCGCCGCGCACCTCTATCACGTGACTGCCGGCGCACAGGTCGCTGATCTCCGCGGGCGCCGAGCCCTTGGCGACGCCGTCGAGGAACACGGCGGCGCCCGCCTCGCTCGCTTGCACTCGTACCGACGCGACGGCCGGCGTGAGGCGGAGAGCGTCCAATTGCAGATCTTCGGGCCGCGCCACCGTGATCGTGCGCTCGACGTCCTGGAAGCAGGCGCGGCGGAGCTGCAGCCGATGGGGGCCGGTCGGCAGATCGCCGATGACGAGCGGCGCGGACGGCCCGGGCGCCGCGGCTCCCCGCGCGGTCGTGCCGCGCGACGTGCCGTCGAGCCACACCTCGACGCCGTCGGGAATCGACGAGAGCGTCAACGTCGCCGACACGCGCTCCATCACGAGCGCGAGCGTCGTCGACTCGCCGGGCGCGACGGAGAACCGCTGTTGCAGCGGCGCGTAGCCCTGGCGCGTCGCCGCGGCCTGGTGGTCACCCGCGGCGAGGTCGACCGGCGCCTGGTCGGGTCCGAGCGCCACGGTGCGGCCGTCGATCTGCACCTCGCCCGCCGGCGTCAGCGACATCAGCACCTGACCGACGACGAGCTTGCGCACCGAGTCGAACGAGGCGACCACGCGAGGCGAGACGCCCGCGGCGAGCTTGTATCCGGGGTTGAGGGCGAGCAGCGCGGAGAAGTCCTGCTCCGCGCCTTGCGTGTCGCCGAGCGCGAAGCGCGAGCGCGCGCGCAGCTCCAACACCTGGGTGAGCAGATCGGGCCGCGACGCCTGGCCTCCCGGCGACAGCGCGAGGATGAGCCGATCGAACAGCGGCAGCGCCTGGTCGTACTGGAATGCATCGAAGAGCCGCCGGCCCTGGTCGAGCAGGAGCTCCAGCGTGCCGGCCGGCGCCTGCGGTGCGGCCGGCGCCGGCAGCGGCACCTGCGCGGCCGGACGAGCGGGCCCGGTGAGGAACGTCGCCGCCACGAGCGCGAGGCCGCGCCACCATCGCGAGGTCATCATCATCGGTACACCAGCACGCGTGCGGCGCGTTCGTCGAAGACGTACACGGCGCCGCTCGTGTCGAGCGCGAAGGCCGTCGCGCGCCGCAAGCCGGCCGGGCTGTTCTCGGGTTCCGAGAAGATCGTGAGCAGCCGGTATGGGCTGGCCGGCGCCGCGGTTCGCCCGGCTGGCGAGGCCGCGGGCGCCGCGCCCGATGGGGCCGGCGGAGCCGCGTACGGCGAGAAGACCGCGATCGCGTCGCGGCCGAGGACGTACAGATGTCCGAGCGCGTCGAACGCGAAGTCCACCGGATTCGACAGCTCGTATCCCGGCCCCTTGAGCGGCACGCGGCTCGTCACCCGGCCGGTGGCGTCGTAGAAGAGGACGGCTTTCTCGTCGCGGTCCAGCGCGGTGATCTCGTCGAGGCTGCTCATCACCAGCTTCGAGACCTTGGCGAGGGCGAACGGCCCGATGTACGCGCCGGCTCGGGAGAACTGCTGGATGCCGCGCTCGGTCTCGTCCATGACCAGCCAGTCGCCGTTCGCGACCTGCACGGCCGCGTCGGCGCGTTTCAACGGCTCCTGTGCGCCGGTCCCGCGCGTGACGACGAGCGGGACCGATGGGCCGGCGAGAGGCCGCAGCGCCGCCGCCTCGAGCACCCACACGGCACCCGTCATGTCGACGACGAGATTGCGGGGCTTGAGCCCGGTGCCGAACGCCGGCGCGTCGCCCGGCAGCACGACGCCGGCCACATCGTCGTTCGCCCAGTAGAGCGCGCCGCGCGCGGTCATCGCCAGCGCCTTGACGTCACGCATTCGCGCCGGTCCCACGGGCTCGGCCGCGAGAACGAACGGCGGCCGCCGCGGCGGGCGCACGTACAACCGGTGGAGAATCGAGATCCTCGACAGCGCCGTGGCTGCCGCGGGCGACTCCGGATACTGGTCGCGGACGCGCTGGAGGTGCTCGAGCGCGGACACCGGATCGCCCAGGCTCAGGAACACGCGCGCGCTCGAGAGATACGCGTCGGCGGCGGCCGGATTGTCGGGGTACTCCAGCGCGACGCGCATCAGGTTGCCGAGCGCCGTTTCGTACCGGCCGGCGAACCAGTGCGCCTCGGCGGCCAGCACGAGAGAGCGCGGCACGACGTCGGAGGCCGGGAACAGCCGGATCACGCGTTCGAAGTTGGCGAGCGCCGCGTCGAGATCCGCCGCGGCGTGGCCGCGCGCGAGCGCGAGGCGGCCGGCCATCAGGTAGGCCTCCGGCGCGGAGTCGGAGGTCGGATACGTCTTGAGGATCGCCTCGACGGCCGCGGTCGCTTCCTTGGTGTCGCCCGCCGTGTCGAGGTAGTACCGCGCGATTTCGAGCAGCGCGTTGTCGGCGACCGAGCTCGTGCCGTGCGTCTCGGCGACCGCCTTGAAGTCCTTCAGCGCCTCGACGTAGTTGCCCTGGCGCACGAACGCGCGGCCGCTCTCGAGCTGCCGGCGCGCCACCTCGTCGTCGGCGCCCGCCGACTGCCCTGCCCGCGCCGGCGCGGCGGCCACCGGCAGGATGACGCTGATGCAGAGCGCGAGGCTCCAGGGTCGCAGCGCGGAGAACGTCGTCGGCATGGAGATCCTGGCTACGGCTGAGGCGGCCCGAAGGTGACGCGCTCGCTGCCGCCCGGAGCGATCGACACTCTCTGGGGCGGGGCCGACTTGCCGTCGGGGCATTTTAGCCCCACCGTGTACGAACCGGCCGCCACGGGCTTCCGGGAGATCGGCGGGAACCCGGCATCGCGCCCGTTGATCATCACCGAGCAGGTCTCGACGGCCGAGAACACCGTGAGCGTGCCGGGCGGCGGGATCTGCCGCTCGTTGCGCCCCTGGCCGAAGTCGAGCGGCACGGCGTAGCTCAGCAGGTACTCGGAGCTGCGCGCCGTCACGGCGGCGCCGGGCTGGACGGTCAGCTCGTGCCGCGTCGCGGCCTGGGAGACGACCTTGCCGCCCTGCACGAGATCGAAGGCGTACGGCCCGGAGACGACGAGCGTGACGGGCCCGGTCTTCCGGCTGAAGTTGAACGTGATCGCGCCATCGCGCACGTCACGGTCGGTCACGGCGGCGGCGCTCGGCTCGTAGCCGGCGAGCGCGAGCGTCAGCTTGTCGCCCGCGCTGACGGTGACGGCGGCCGGCGTCAGCTTGCCGCTGTCCTGCCCGTTCACGCTGATCTTCGCCCCCGCGGGCTTCGAGGCGATCATCACGGCCGCCGAGGTCACCGCGCCGGCCGGCGACGCGGCTGGCGCGGGACCGCTCGCCGCCGAGGGCTCGGTCGGCGCAGAAGATGCCGGCGACGCCGACGGCGCCGGCCCGGCGGCCGGCGGCGTCTCCGCCGTGCCGCGGCTCATCACGTAGGCGCCCGCGGCGACCGCGATCACGACGGCCGCGACGGCGCCGATGACGAGCGGCCTCGATCCCGACTCGGCCGCGCGCTGCCTCGGCGCGGCGTCCGCCGCCGCCTCGACGGCCGACGGCCGCATCTTCGCGTTGAGGATCGGCTGCTGCGCGCCGGTCGCCGTGCGCTCGCGCAGGACGGTCGCGTGGAGCTTGCCCGTGCCCTCGGCCGATGACGCGCCGGCCTGGTTCAGCGGCAGGTCCAGCATCATCTTCGTCATCTGGAGATCGGCCGCCATCTCGCTCGCGCGGCTGTACCGCTCGTTCGGGTTCTTCTGGAGGGCGCGGTCGACGATCGCGTAGAGCGCGTCCGGCAGGTCCGGGACGAGCTCGCTCAACGCCGGCGGGTCGACGTGCATGATCTGGTAGACCACCGCCGTCGGCGCGTCGCCGGCGAACGGCTTGCGGCCGCTCAGGAGCTCGTAGAGCAGCACGCCCACCGAGAACAGGTCGGCCCGGCCGTCGACCGGCTGCCCCATGATCTGCTCGGGCGACATGTAGCTCGGCGTGCCGAGGATCGACCCGGTCTGCGTCGCCGATCCCACCGCGAACTTGGCGATGCCGAAGTCGAGGATCTTGACCGTGCCGTCCTCGAGCACGCGGATGTTGCCGGGCTTGATGTCGCGGTGCACGATGCCCTGCTCGTGCGCGTACGCGAGCCCGTCGCAGACCTGCGCGGCGATGTCGAGCTTCTGGGCCAGCGAGAGCGGCTGGTCGCTCCTGAGCAGCGCGTCGAGATCCTTGCCGCTCAGGAACTCCATCACGATGTAGGGCGCGCCCTCGGCGTCTCCCAGCTCATGGATGGTGACGACGTTGCGGTGCTGGAGCCGGGCGACGGCCTTGGCCTCGCGCTCGAACCGGCCGCGAGCGGCCGGGTCGTTCGTGAAGTCCACGAGCATCATCTTCAGCGCGACGTCGCGCTCGAGCATGGGATCGTGCGCGCGATAGAGCACCCCCATGCCGCCACGGCCGACGAGCTCGAGGATCTCGTAGCGTCCGATCTTGCTCGGCGTCGAGCTCATGACGCGGACACCAGCCGGGCGTGCTGCTCGCGCAGCGCGCCGAGAATCTCGAGAATCCTGGCCCGGCGAAACGGCACGACCTTCAGCACGTCCGAACCCCGTTCCTGAAACAGCGGCAGCTCGCGCAGGTACGGCACGGCCGCCACGTCCTCGTCCGGCCCGCCGCGCGCCACCCGCTCGCGGATGAGCCGCTCGGTGTCCTGGTACAGCTCCGCGGCGCCCAGCGCCAGATCCCGCGTCTGCCGATCCCACGTCTGGCGGAATCGCGTGACGCCGGCGAGCAGCTCGATCATCCGTTGGTACCGGCGGGCCGGATCCTTCTCGAGCGCCGTCATCACGAGCGCGGCCAGATCGGCCGGCACGTCGGCGCCGAGCGGCGGCGGCTCGACGCTCATGACGTTCTGCAGGATCTGCGGCAGCTTGTCGGCGGCGAACGGCTTGCGGCCGCTGAGCAACTGGTAGAAGACGGCGCCCGCCGAGAAGACATCGGAGCGCTCGTCGACGACCTGCCCCATGACCTGTTCGGGCGACATGTAGTCGGGCGTGCCGACGATCAAGCCGCTGCGCGTCAGCTTCGACGAGGCGATCCGCGCCACGCCGAAGTCCAGGATCTTGATCTGGTTATCGGCCGTGACGAACAGATTCGCAGGCTTGACGTCGCGGTGGACGATGCCGCGCGCGTGCGCGAAGGCGAGCCCCTCGGAGACGCGCGCCATGATGTCGAGCTGCTGTTCGGTCGCGATCAGCGGCGTGCGGGCGAGCAGCGACGTCAGGCTCTCGCCCTGCAAGAGCTCCATCACGATGTAGGCGCGGCCGCCCTCCTCGCCGAAGTCGTAGATCGTGATGATGTTGCGGTGCGTGAGCTGGCCGGCGGATCGCGCCTCGCGGAAGAATCGCTCGCGCGTCTCTTCCGAGACGTCGACGTCGGACACGAGCATCTTCACCGCGACCGGCCGTCCGAGCACCGAGTCGCGGCCGCGGTAGACGACGCCCATGCCGCCGCGGCCGATCTTCTCGACGAGCTCGTACCGGCCGACCCGGGCCGGCATCGCGGCCTCGCCGGGCGCGGGCGTCGCCGGGCGCGACTCCGTCATGCGGCGCCCACCTCGATCACGAGCGCGGTGATGTTGTCGGGCGCCTCGGTCGCGAGCGCGTCCTCGAGCAGCCGGTCGGCCGCGGCGCGCGCGCTCGGCTCGCTGGCGAGCACGCCCGCCATCGCGCCGTCGCTCAGCGCGCCGTGCAGGCCGTCGCTGCAGAGCAGCAGGCGATCGCCGGGCGCCAGCGTGCGTTCGGCGACGTCCATCTCGAGCGGCTCGCGCGCGCCGAGCACGTTCGTGAGCACGTGGCGCATCGGATGCGACGCGAGCGCCGCCCTGTCGGCGCCCGGCTGGCGGCCGAGCACGGTGGCCACCCACGAGTCGTCTTCGGTGATCTGTTCGAACCGGCCCTGGGAGAAAAGATAGATCCGGCTGTCGCCGACGCCCGTGAAGGTGACGAGCGGGCCGGTGAAGAGCGCCGCGACGATCGTGGTGCCGAGGCCGGTGTACTCGTCGCGGCTCTCGCCGGCCTTGAACACGCGCCGGTTCGCGAGCTTGACGGCCGTCATGAGCCGATTGGCCTGGAACGACAGGTGCGGGTCGAGGCCGTACGGCCAGGTGAAGTCCTCGCCCTCGCGCGAGAGCACCAGGAATCCGCGGATCGCCTCGACCGCCAGCCGGGACGCAACTTCGCCGGCGTTGTGGCCACCCATCCCGTCGGCGACGAGGTACAGGCCGAGGTCCGGGTCCGCGAGCAGCGAATCCTCATTGGTCGGCCGGACGCGTCCCGGGTGGGTAACGCCATGGGCGGTCAGCATCGGCTGGGGACCTTTCTTCGAAGGACCGGCACGACACCTGCGCCGGCTGCCAGCGGAATACTAACGTAATTCGGCGTGCGGGTTGCGGCCAGAACGCGGCAGATGTGCAGACCGCTTCACATCTTCGTGACGGTCAGGTCGTCGTCGCCAGACGGACGCGCGCCGGGCGCGGACGCCGGCGTGTGCGTGGCCGTCGCGGCCGACGAGTCCGACGAATCCGACGAATCCGACGAGCTGCCGTCCGGATGCGCCGGGCTCTCGCGCGCGCCGGAATCGCCCGGCCTGGCGATGGGCGGACCGAACGGATCCCAGGCGGGAGCGGCGGGCGCGTAGTCGAAGCCGGCGAGCGCCGCGAGCTCGCGCAGCAACTGCTCTGCCGTGGCGAAGCGATCCGCGGGATGCGCCGCGAGCGCGCGCGCGCCGAACGACGCCCAGCCATCCGCCGACGCGCCTCTCGCCGCCAGGACGTGCGGCAGCGGACCGGCCGACACGACCGGCGGCTCGTCCGGACGCCCGGGCCGCGCGTCGTCGCCGAGCAGCGCCACCGCGAGCGCGCCGACGGCGAAGACGTCGGCGCGGCCGTCGCCCGGCGTGCCGCCGGCGATCTCCGGCGCGCAGTACGGCGACGGCGGCCGGCCGGCCGATCCGCGCATCGCCGTCACGACCTGCGCCACGCCGAAGCCGCCGATGCGGATCATCGTGTCCGCGCCCAGCCGAACGTTCGTCGGCTTGAGATCCTGGTGAGCCACACCCTGCCGGTGCGCGTAGTCGATCGCCTCGGCGATCTGACCGAGCATCGTCATCGCACGCTCGAGATCGCGCGGCCCCTCCTGCGCGAGCACGTCGGCGAGGCTGGAGCCGTCGACGTACTCGCTGGCCATGAACAAGCCCGACGAACAGTCGCCCGCGTCGAAGAGCGGGACGATGCCCGGGTGCATGAGCACGCCGATGCGCTGCATCTCCTGGAAGAACCGGAGCGTCAGCGCCTGGCTCTCGTCGGGGTTCAGCGCCGGCCAGTGGAACACGCGAATGACGACCGAGCGTTCGATCAATGGATCGAAACCGTGGAACGTCTCGCCGACGGCGTCGGCCGCGAGACGCGCGCGGATGCGATACCGCCCGATGAACGCGGGACCGTCCGGGCGACCGGGGACGTCGGCGTCGGCCATCTCAGTACCGCCGTTTCAACTGCCGCATCAGATCGAACTTCGCCGTGTCGGCCACCGCCATGACCGCCATGACGCCGGCCTGCACCGGATCGCTCACGACGAGGTCCGCGGCGTCGGGCACGCTGCCGGCCATGTTCAGCGAGATCACGCGGAGCCCCTGCCGGCGCACCTCTTCGACCGCCTCGGTGATGTCGCCACCCATGAGCGAGCCGGCCAGCACCAGCAGCTTCACGCGCGGCAGGCTGACGACGGCGCGCACCGCTGCCGCCAGCTCCTTCTCGCCGACGAGCGGGATCGTGTCGATCGAGATGCGCTCGCCGCGGATGTTGTGCCGATCGGCCTCCGCGATCGCGCCCATCGCCACGAAGCCGACCTGCGCGCCGCCGCCCATCACGATGATGCGCTTGCCGTAGATCTTGACGAAGGCCGGCATCTCGTCCACGCCCGACACCCCCGGCACGGCGGCAAGGTCGGCGAGCACGCGGCCGCTCGTGCCGTCGTCCACCGTGAACTCGAAGTAGATCGTCGGCCGGTCGTCGGTGGTGTGGAGGTCGATCGACGTGATGTTCGCGGCGTGATCGGCGAAGACCCTGGTCAACTGGAACAGCAGCCCGGGGCGGTCGGCGGCGGTCACGACCACGGCGTGCAGCGACATGCGTGCTGAATCTACCATGCGGGGCGCGGGCGGCGGACCGGCCACACCCGACGGCCGAAACCCTTTAGACTTGTGCCGTGCGGGTACGGTCTCGTCCGTGGATCCTGGCGCTCGCGGCATCGCTGGCCGCGCTCGCGGCAGGCGCCTGCCGGCGCGGCGCGGAACCGGCGGCGGCCGCCGGCCCGGTCGGCGTGTCGGTGCAGGCCGCGCGCCTCGAGACGCTGCGCGACGCCTTCACGGCCTCGGGGACCGTCGTGCCGTCGCCCGCGGGCGAGCTGACGATCGTCGCTCCCGAAGCCGCGCAGATCGCGGAGCTGCCGAAACACGAAGGCGAGGCGGTCGCCACGGGCGATCTGCTGGTACGTTTCGAGATTCCGTCGCTCGCGCAGGAGCTGGCGGCGCGCGAGCTCGCCGTCGCGGATGCGGCCGCGCGCGTCGAGCGCGCCAAGGCCGAGGTCGCCCGGCTGTCCACCCTCGTCGATCGCGGGATCGCGGCGCGCGCGACGCTAGAGGCCGCGCGGATCGAGCAGACCGCGGCCGATGCGGTCCACGCGCAGGCGGTCACCCAGCTCAGGGCCGCGACGATCGAGACCGATCGCGCCACCGTGCGCGCGCGCTTCCCCGGCACCGTCACGCGCGTCTTCCGCGCGGTGGGCGAGTTCGTGCGTGCCGAGATCGATCCCGTCCTCCAGGTGATCGACCCGGCGCGCTACCAGGTCGCGGTCGACCTGCCGATCGCGCAGATGGCGCGCGTGATCCCCGGGCAGACCGCCGTGGTCAGGCCGATCGCCGGCGCGGCCGACATCGCCGCGACCGTCGCGCAGAAGTCGACCATCACGGATCCGACGGCGCCCACCGGCCAGGTGCGGCTCGCGCTGAGCGACACCACCGGCCTGCAACTGGACGCGCCGGTCAGCGCCGAGATCCTGCTCGATCAGCGCACGAACGCGCTGGCGATCCCGACGTCCGCGCTGCTGCGCGACGACCTGTCGCCGTTCGTGATGATCGCGGGCGACGATCGCCGCGCCCATCGCCGCGATGTGCGTCCCGGCCTCTCGACCAGCACGCTCACGGAAATCGTGGCCGGCCTGGAGGTCGGCGACCGCGTCATCGTCGGCGGCGCGGCCGAGCTGGCCGAAGGCACGGCCGTGTCGTTCGTTGACTGACCTCGTGCCAGCCCGTCGCCGCGTTCGTCTCGCGCCGCCCTCCGGAGGGGCCGTTGTCGTCCGTCGCTGCCGCTAGGATGCAACGCACCGGGCTGCGGCGCTGGCTCATGGCGGGCCCGAGCGAGCGCGGCGAGGCGCACGAGCGGCCGCACACGGCGCCCTGGTGGCAGGTCGTCTGCCTGACCGGCGTCGACTACTTCTCCACGCTGGGCTATCAGCCGAGCATCGCGTTCGTCGCGGCCGGATTCCTGTCGCCGTTCGCGACGCTCGTGCTCGTGCTGCTCACGCTGGCCGGCGCCCTCCCGGTGTACCGCCGGATCGCCGCGCTCAGCCCGAACGGCCAGGGCAGCCTCTCGGTGCTCGAGGATCGGCTGCCCCGGTGGCGGGGCAAGGCGATGGTGCTCTGCCTGCTGGGGTTCGCGGCCACGAGCTTCATCATCACGATCACGCTGTCGGCCGCCGACGCGACGGCGCACATCATCGAGAATCCGTTCACCCCTGCGTGGATGCGCCACCCGGTCGTCATGACGGTGCTGCTCGTCACCGCGCTCGGCGGCGTGTTCCTGAAGGGCTTTCGCGAGGCGATCTGGCTGGCCGTCGCGCTCGTCGCCGTCTACCTGGTCGTCAACGTCATCATCGTCGGCTGGGAGGTCATCGCGATCGTCCGCCATCCGTCGCTGATCGCGGCGTGGCGATCGAACCTCTACGCGCAGCAGCCGGAGCCGTGGATGTGGGCCGGCCTGTCGGTGCTGCTGTTCCCCAAGCTGGCGCTCGGGCTCTCCGGGTTCGAGACGGGCGTGGCCGTGATGCCGCTCGTCGCCGGCGACGGCGACACCGACGAGGCGCGCCTGCAGTCGCGCATCGCCAACACCCGCAAGCTCTTGACGACGGCCGCGTGCATCATGAGCGTGCTGCTCATCGGCAGCTCGCTCGCGGTCACGATGCAGGTGCCGGCGGCAGCGCTGGTGGACGGCGGCGAAGCGGACGGCCGCGCGCTCGCCTACCTCGCGCACCGCGATCTGGGGCACGGCTTCGGCACGCTCTACGATCTCGCGACCATCGGCACGCTCTGGTTCGCGGGGGCCTCGGCGCTCGCCGGCCTGCTCAACCTCGTGCCGCAGTACCTGCCGCGGTACGGCATGGCCCCCGCCTGGGCGCGGGCCACCCGGCCGCTCGTGCTCGTGATCACGGCGATCTGCATCGTCGTCACGATCGCGTTCGACGCGGACGTCAACAAGCAGGGCGGCGCCTACGCCACCGGCGTGCTCGTGCTGATCACGTCGGCGGCCATCGCGGTGACGCTGGCGCAGTCGGCGCGGCGGCGGGCGTTCTTCGGGATCGCGGCCATCTTCGTCTACACCACCGTCGTGAACGTGATCGAGAAGCCCGAAGGCGCGAAGATCGCGGGCGCGTTCATCGTCGGCATCATCCTGTCGTCGCTCGTCTCGCGGGTCGCGCGGTCGATGGAGCTCAGGATCGAGGGCGTCGAGTACGACGAGGTGGCGCTCGGCTTCATCCACGAGGCCGCCGGTCGCCGATCGCTGCGGATCATCGCGTCGCGGCCGAACGGCGGGACGCGCGAGGCCTATCAGCGCAAGTTCCAGAACGCGCGCCACACGCACCACCTGCCGGCGACCGACGTCGTCCTGTTCCTCGAGGTCCGCCCGGGCGACGCGTCGGCGTTCTCGGAGGTGCTGCACGTCAGCGGCGTGCGCGTGGGCGAGTTCAGGATCCTGCGCTGCACGAGCCCCGCGGTGCCGAACGCGATCGCCGGCCTGCTCCTCGATCTGCGCGACCGGACCTACGCCATCCCCCACGCCTACTTCGGCTGGACCGAGGGCAACCCGATCACGTACGTGCTGCGGTTCCTCGCGTTCGGCGAGGGCGACACCGCGCCGGTCTGTCGCGAGGTGCTCCGCCAGGCCGAACCCGATCCCATGCGGCGCCCGCGGATCCACGTCGGCTGAGCGCGGGCCAGCCTCGGACCGGAACGTCACCGGTGCGCGACGTCAGCGCGCGTGGCCGTGCTCGAGCGCGCGCACGAGCCGGTCGAGCAGCGCCGCCTGCGCCGGATTGATGAGCGCGCGGGCCTCGTCGATCGAGAAGAACTGGATCCGGTCGATCTCGGGGATGGAGATCTGCCGTCCGGATCGAGGCGGCCACTCGGCGGTCGTGAGCATGCTCACGAGACGGGCGGGATCGCAATCGCCCTCGAACGCCCACGCGTGCACGACCTTGCCGCTGCGTTGGACGACCTGCCCCAGCGGAATGTACGGGCCGCGCGGCTCGAATCCCGTTTCCTCGCGGAACTCGCGAATCGCGCTGTCGGACGGCTGCTCGCCGTCGTGGATGCCGCCCTTCGGGATCGTCCACGCGCCTGCGTGCTTCCCCTGCCAGAACGGCCCGCCGGGGTGCGCGAGCAGCACCTCGAGCCGGCCGGACCGTCGCCGGAACATCAGGAGCCCCGCACTCTGCTTCGCGGCCATCTCGATCAGAGGATCACCAGAGGATAGAACGAGGCGCCCGGCATCGGCCGGCCGCCGGCCGACACGACCGGACTACGTCGTCGTCGCCAGCCGCTCGATCGACCCGTCGCGCTCGTGCAGGCGCATGAGCTCGAGCCGGACGGCGTCGACGAGCGCGCGCCAGCTCGCCTCGATGACGTTGTCCGACACGCCGACCGTCGTCCAGCTCGTGCGGTGATCGGACCACTCGATGAGCACGCGCACCTGGGCGGCGGTGCCCTTGTAGGAGTCGAGGACGCGCACTTTGTAGTCGGTGAGCCGCACGTCGGTGATCTGCGGGTACAGCTCCGACAGGCACGACCGCAGGCAGACGTGCAGGGCGTTGAACGGCCCGTGTCCCGACGCCGCTGCCTCGTGGACGCCGTCGTGCAGCCGCAGCGTGACGGTCGCGGTGGCGTCCGAGACGCCGCCGCTCGAGCGCATCGACACGGTGTAGTGATCGACGTCGAAGAACTGCAGGCCGGGTTGGAGCGCTTCGCGCACGAGCAGCTCGAAAGTGCCTTCGGCGGCCTCGAGCTCGTAGCCCTCGTACTCCATCTGCTTGATGCGCGCGAGCAGCGATCGGCGCGCCGCCTCGTCGAGCTTCTCGGCGAGCCCCTGTTCCTTCAGCTTGTAGGTGATGTTGCCGCGGCCGGCAAGGTCGCTCACGAGCACCCGCTGCTGGTTGCCGACGAGCTCCGGCACGATGTGTTCGTAGGTGGCGCGGTCCTTGAGCACCGCGGCCACGTGCACGCCGCCCTTGTGCGCGAAGGCGCTGCGGCCGACGAACGGTTGATCGCTCGGCAGCGGCAGGTTCGCCAGATCCGCGATGAACCGGCAGGTGCCGGTCAGCGCTTTCAGCCGGTCGGGCCCGATCGTCCGATGGCCGAGCTTCAGCTCGAGGTTGGCGATGATCGAGGCGAGGTTCGCGTTGCCGCATCGCTCGCCGTACCCGTTCAGGCATCCCTGGACGTGGGTCGCGCCGGCCTCGATCGCCGCGAGCGCGTTGGCCACGCCCAGGTGCGAGTCGTTGTGCGGGTGGATGCCGATCACGCCGTCGAACCGCTGCCGCACGTCGCGCACCGCGTGGCCGAGCCGATCGACGAGCGTGCCGCCGTTCGTGTCGCACAGGCACAGCACGTTGGCCCCCGCACGCACGGCCGCCTCCAGCGTGCGCAGCGCGTAGTCGCGGTTGGCCGCGTACCCGTCGAAGAAGTGCTCCGCGTCGTAGACGACCTCCTTGCCGTGCGCCTCGAGGTGCCGCACGGTCTCGGCGATGAGCGCGAGGTTCTCCTCGAGCGAGATCCCGAGCGCGCGGTGGACATGGAGATCCCAGGTCTTGCCGAACACGGACACGACCGGCGTGCCGGCGCTGACGAGCGCCGCGACGCTCGGGTCCTCGTCCACCCGGTACTTCGCCATGCGCGTGGCGCCGAACGCGGTGAGCCGCGCGTGCGTCAGCGGGAGCGCGGCCGCGCGCGCGAAGAACTCCTTGTCCTTGGGGTTCGACCCGGGCCAGCCGCCCTCGATGTAGTCGATGCCGAGCTCGTCGAGCTTCCGGGCGATCAGCAGCTTGTCGTCGACGGAGAACGACACGGCCTCGCCCTGGGTGCCGTCGCGCAGCGTCGTGTCGAAGGTGAAGATCCTCATGACGCAGGAAAAACTGTACCCGATCTGCCGTCCACCGTCATCCGCGCGCCGGCTCGGGAAAAACTGGGTATTCTACCCGGCATGCTCGCACGCTTCCGCTGGCTGCCCGTCGTCGCTGCGATGTTGGCGCTCGTCTTCACCGGTGCCGGCCTGCCCGCGCAACTGCGCCTCCACCCGATCGACGGGCAGGCGGGCGACGTGCAGCTCGAGCTGCTCCTGCGCAAGCTCCGGACGACCGGCACGTTCATGGCGACGACGGCGCATCCGGACGATGAGCACAACGCGCTGCTCGCGCTGATGGCGCACGGGCTCGGCCTGCGCACCGTGCTCGTCACGGCGACGCGGGGCGACGGCGGCCAGAACGAGATCGGCCCCGAGATCTTCGACGCGCTGGCCGTGCTCCGCAGCGAGGAACTGCTCGCCGCGCACCGGTTCGACGGCGCGGAGCAGTACTTCACCCGCGCCGTGGATTTCGGGTTCTCCTTCAGCATCGACGAGGCCTACGAGAAATGGGGCCGCGAGGCGATCGTCGGCGACTACGTGCGCCACATCCGCGCGATCCGGCCCGACGTCATGGCCGGCTTTCTCTGGGACGGCACGGCGGGCGGCCTGCACCACCAGGCCTCGACGCGCATCGCCGCCGAGGCGTTTCGCGCGGCGGCCGATCCGGCGCGGTATCCAGACCAGATCGCCGGCGGGCTGCGGCCATGGCAGCCCGCGAAGTTCTACTACACGGTCGGGGGCGGAGGCGCCGGGCGGGGCGCGGCGGTGGCGACGACGCCGGTCCAGACCGTGACGTACGATCCGACGCTCGGCCGCACCTACGAGGAAGTCGGCGCCGAGGGGCGGTCGATGCACCGCTGCCAGGACTTCCCGCAGTTGCTGCCGCTGCCCGGCGGCGGCAGAGGCGGGCGCGGCTATCACCTGCAGGACTGCACGATCCCCGGACAGCTCCAGCGCGAAGAGCGAACGATGCTCGACGGGCTCGATCTGTCGCTGACCGGTCTCGTCCGGTTCGCCGCGCCCGTACCGCCCGCACCGCTGCAGTCCGCGCTCGACGCGCTGTCCAAGACGGCCGACGAGGCGCACGCAACGTTCAAGAGCGCGGGCGCGACGGCGGCCATCCCACCGCTGGCCGCCGGCCTGCGGCAGGTGCGCGCGCTCCGCGCCGCCCTCGAGGCGATGGCGATCGACGAGTCGCGCCGATGGGAGATCGACTTCCGGCTCGCTCAGAAGGAGCGGCAGTTCCAGGACGCGCTGATTGCGGCCGCGGCCGTCCGGCTCGACGCCGTCGCTGACGATCTGATCGTCACGCGCGGACAGCCGGTCGGCGTCACGCTCCACGTCGCCAACCGCGGGCCGGCGTCCGTCCGGCTGACGCGCGCCGACGCGGGCGGCACGCGGACGTCGCCGTGCGGCCTGCAGGACCTCGCGCCGGGCGACGCGCAGGTGTGCAGCGAATCGGTCGTCATCCCCGGTAACGCGCGCTACGCGGACGTGCCGTTCACCCACGAGCCTGGCGCCGCGCGCTACGTCTACGGGCCGGACGTGCCGTTCGGCGCGCCGTTCGCGCCGACGCCGTTCACCGCCCATTTCGGCTTGACGATCGGGGGCGGGCTCGTCGAGAAGACGCTGCCGATCGAGGCGCGCGACGGCAACGACATGATCGCCGGCGAGAAGCGCTCGGAGCTGCTCGTGACGCCGCCGGTATCGGTGACGCTCGCGCCCGACCTGCTCGTCGTGCCCGTCGGCGCCGCCAGCCGCCGCGACGTGCGCGTGACGGTGCGCAACAACTCACCCGGGCCGGTGAGCGGCACGCCTCGCCTGCTCGTGCCGCAGGGATGGACCGTCACGCCCGCGCCGAAGGTGGTCTCGCTCTCGCGGCCGGACGAAGAGATCACCGTCGCCTTCACCGTGACGCCGCCGGCGACCGCGCGCCAGGGTCAGACGGCGATCCGCGCGCAGTTCGAGACCGGCACGGATCCGATCGGCATCGGCTACCAGACGATCGAGTACCCGCACATCCGGCGGCGCCTGCTCTTCCGCGAGGCACGGGCGCTCGTGAACGTCCTCGACGTCCGCGTCGCCCGCGGCCTGACCGTCGGCTACGTCATGGGCGCGGGCGACCGGATCCCGCAGGCGATCGAGCAGCTCGGCGTGCCGGTGACGCTGCTCGGCGACGACGACCTCGCCGCCGGCGACCTGTCCCGTTTTCGCGTGATCGTCACCGGCGTCCGCGCGTACGAGAACCGGACGGCGCTCGTCGCCAACAACCAGCGCCTGCTGCAGTACGTCCGCGACGGCGGCGTGCTGATCGTCAACTACAACCGCCAGGCGTTCAACGACGCGCAGTACGGGCCCTATCCCGCCAAGACGTCGTCGAATCGCGTCACCGACGAGAACGCGCCGGTGCGCGTGCTCGCGCCAGCGCACCCGATCTTCACCGCGCCCAACCGCATCGGCCCCGACGCCTGGGCCGGGTGGGTGCAGGAACGCGGGCTGTACTTCCTCGGCGAGAAGGCACCGGAGTACACGGATCTGGTCGAAATGGAGGACCCCTTCTCGAACAACCCGGGCCCGAAGCGCGGCGCGCTGGTCGAAGCGCGCGCCGGCAAGGGCCGGTGGATCTACGTCGGGCTCGGGCTGTGGCGGGAACTGCCGGCCGGCGTGCCGGGGGCGTACCAACTGCTCGCCAACCTGCTGAGCCTCGGCGCCGCGCCGGCGTCTCAGCCGTCGCGCGGTGCCGCACCGCCCGCGACGGCACGCTGAGCCGCCGGGCGCCGTCCATGCGCTCGACCCGCTGGCTCGCCACCGGTCTGTTCTTCGCGACGTTCTCAACGCTGCTGCTCGAGATTCTCGACGCGCGGCTGCTGTCGGTGCTCACCTGGTATCACCTGTCGTTCTTCGCGGTGTCGCTGGCCATGCTCGGCATGGCCGCCGGCGCGGTGTTCGTGTTCCTCCGGCCCGCGTTTGCCGGCGAGCGCGCGCGCACGACGCTCGCGACAACGGCGCTCGTGCTCACGTGCGCGATTCCGGCGTCGCACCTGTTGACGCTGTCGTTGCCGTTCCTGCCGCTCACACGCGTGACGCCGATGGAGCTGCTCTCCGTCGGCTGGTCGACGATCGCGCTCGCCGTGCCCTTCGTGCTCTCCGGCATCGTCGTGACGAGCGCGCTCACGCGGTGCGGCGGCCCGATCGGGCGGCTGTACGCCGTCGACCTCGTCGGCGCGGCGACGGCGTGCGCCCTCGTCGTGCCGCTGCTCGAGCGGACGAACGTGAGCTCGGCCATCCTGCTCGCAGGATCGGCGGCCGCGGCGGCGGCCTGGTGCTTCGCGCGATTCGCCGGACGACGAGGGACCGCGGCGCTCGTGCTCGGCGGCGCCATCACCGCGACGGCCATCGTCAACACGACCGGGACCGAGTTGTTCCAGGTGATCTATCCGAAGAACCGGCAGTTGTGGCTCACGAACGCGCTCAACGCCGTGACGCGCTGGAACAGCCATTCCTACGTGCTCGTGCAGCGCCCGGGCGACGAGCCGGCGTTCATGTGGGGTCCGGGCATCGGCGCCGAGCGCTTCAGGAACCGCACGGCCTGGCTCGCGATCGACGGCGAGGCCGGCACGCCGATCACCCAGTGGAACGGCGATCCGGCCGCGCTCGAATGGGTGAGCTACGACGTGACCGCGCTGCCCTACTCGCTGCGCCACGGCGACGTGGCCGTGATCGGCGTCGGCGGCGGACGCGACATCCTCTCGGCGTTGTGGGGACGGAACCCCAGCATCACGGGCATCGACGTCAACCGGATCATGATCGACCTGCTGACCGGCAGCCACCGGGACTTCGCCCGGATCGCGCTCCAGCCGCAGGTCACGCTCGTGCACGACGATGGCCGTGCGTACCTGACGCGGACCGATCGGCGCTTCGACGTGATCCAGATGTCGCTCGTGGACACGTGGGCGGCGACCGGCGCCGGCGCCTTCACGCTCTCGGAGAACGGCCTCTACACGCTCGATGCGTGGCGCGTCTTCCTCGACCGGCTCGAGCCCGGCGGCGTGCTGAGCGTGTCGCGCTGGTTCGATCCTCACAACGTCTCGGAGACCAGCCGGCTGGCCGCGCTCGGCGTGGCCGCGCTGCTCGATCGCGGCGTCGCGGCGCCCGCCGATCACCTGCTCCTCGTGTCGCGCGGTTCGGTCGCGACGCTGATGATCTCGACCGCGCCGTTCACCGGCGACGACGAGCGCCGGCTCGACGCCGTGGTGTCGCCGCGCGGGTTCACCGTGCTGCTCGCGCCGTGGCGCGAGGGCACGGGCCTGCTCGGCCGGATCGGCCGGAGCACGACGCGCGACGCGCTGGACCGCGCGACGGCCGATCCGTTCTACGACTACTCGCCTCCCACCGACCGCCGGCCCTACTACTTCAACATGCTGAAGCCGCGCGCGATTCTCGCGCTGTCGACGCTCGGCCAGAGCGGCGCGCTCAGCGGCAACCTGCGCGCCACGCTGATGCTGCTGACGCTGCTCGGCATCGCCACCGCGCTCGTGCTCACCATCATCGTGTGGCCGCTCGCGCGAGCCGGGCGGCCGCCCATGCCCGGCGGGCGCTTCGCCTGGTCGATGGCCTTCTTCGCCGCGATCGGCTTCGGGTACATGCTCATCCAGATCGGGCTGCTGCAGCGGTTCGCGGTGTACATCGGCCACCCGACCTACACGCTCGCGATCGTGCTCTGCTCGATGCTGCTGTTCACCGGGCTCGGCAGCTTCGCGTCCGAGCGCCTGTCGCTCGCGGGCCGCGCCGTCCGGCTCGTGCCGCTCGCCGTCGCAGCGGTGCTGCTGCTCACCGCGCTCGCGCTGCCGTCCGTGCTCGCGCGGACCGTCACGGCCGGTCTCGCCGCCCGCACCGGCTGGGTGCTGGCGTTCACCGCGCCGCTCTCGATGCTGCTCGGCCTCTGCTTTCCGATCGGCGTGCGTCTGCTGAGCCGCACGCCCTCGGTCACCGCCTGGGCGTGGGGGATCAACGGTGCGTTCGGCGTGCTGGCGTCGATCGCCGGCGTCGCGATCTCGATGTGGATCGAGATCGACGGGAACTTCTGGATCGCCGCCGCGCTCTATGCGGCGACGACGGCTCCGCTCGCGACGATGCTGCGCGCGCAGCGGACCGACGAAGAGGGAGCCGAGGCCCGTTCTTGAGGAAGGTGTACGCGGGAGCTCGTGCGCCTAGCGGCGCGAGAACCCGAGCGTGATCGTGCTGCCGGCGTCGACGTCGCTCTCGAACCGCGCGTCGCCGCCGTGCTGCTGCGCGACCGCCTTCGCGGCCGCGGCGCCGAGCCCCGCGATCCAGCCGCCCGGCCGCTCCGCCCACGTCGCATCGAAGAAGCGCTGCGCGACCTGCGGCGCAACGACCACATCGTCCTGCGTGATCTCGACGGTGCGGAGCTCGCCGCCCGCCGCCGCCGCCGACAGCACCAGCGTGGCCCCTTCCGGCTGGCCGAGCACGCCGATCGTCGCGATGATCGCGCCCGTCAGCCCGGCGATCACGCTCGACTCGTCGACCGAGACGACGGCGTTCCAGTCGGAAGCCTGCACCTCGAGCGACACGCCGAGCAGGCGGCATTCGGCGGCCCAGCCGCCGCGCACCTGACCGAGCAGGAACGCGAGCGGGCGCGGCCGGATCTGCGTGCGCGCCGTGCCGGCGAGGATCGCGTTCGCTCGGAGCGCCCACGTCGCACGCCAGACCTGCGACTTGGCGAGATCCACGTTGACGCGCCGTGCGAGGCGCGACGCGTCGCCGGAGAGCGCCGCGACGGCGGAGTCGATGGTCGCGAGATCCTCGGCGAGCTGGGCCAGCAGCCTGTCGGTGCGATCGCGGGCATCCGCGCGATCGGCGTCGCCCCGCGACGCGTCGGCGAGCACGCGCTCACGGCGGGACGTCAGATTGTCGACGTAATGGGCGTCGGCCCGCATGCGATAGCCGGGCGGCAATCCTTCGCGCTCGGCCTTCGACGGCTTCGGTTCGAACTCTGCTTCGTCTTTGAATTGATCCTGCAGGGCGGAGCTGGAACCGATACTTCCCGGGTCTTTATCGGACACCTCGGATGGCCTCCCGTACGAATCGAGCGCACGCATCGTAGCAGACCTGCACGCAATTGCACAGAGCACGATCGCGGCGATCGCGCGATCAGACCTTGAACCCGATGCCGCGCATCAAGCGCAGCGCGTTGCTCGTGCGCACGAGCCCCGGGCGGATGCGGTAGTCGAACGCGAGCGTGCCGTCGAGGAGCTGATCCTCGAAGTGCACGTTGGCCGCGGCGGGCGCGAGCCGCTCGGCGATCTCGGCGAGCGCGAGGTCGTGCGTCGTTGCGAGACCGACGGCGCCGGAGGCCGCGAGCGCCGCGAGAAGCGCTTCGGCGCCCACGCGCCGGTCGTGCGAGTTCGTGCCGCCGAGAATCTCGTCGAGCAGGAACAGCACGTGCCCGCGGCGACCTTCCGCGAGATCGGCGATGCGCTTGAGCCGCTGGATTTCGGTGAAGAACCTCGACCGGCCGTCGAGGAGCGAGTCGTGGATGCTGATGGAGGCGCCGATGTCGAGCGGCGTCAGCACGAGCCGCGCGGCGCGCACGGGCGCGCCCGCCTGAGCGAGCACGACGTTCACGCCGAGCGTGCGCAGGAGCGTGCTCTTGCCCGACATGTTGGAGCCGCTGACGATCAGCAGCCGCACCGGGCCGTCGCCGAGCGACACGTCGTTCGCCACGGCGCGCTCCGGCAACGCCGGGTGGGCGATCGCCTCGGCCGTCAGCCTCGGCGGCCCGTCGGCGATCTCCGGAAACGCGTAGTCCGGATGTTCGGCCGCCAGCGTCGCGAACGCGAGCAGCGCCTCGAGCTCGCCGACGGCCGCGAGCCAGCGCGTGAGCGCCGGGCCGCGGCGCGCTCGCCACGCCTCGACGGCGCACGCCCACTGCGTGGTCCAGAGGACGAGCGACGCGGGCAGCGCGAAGAGCACGTTCTCGCGCGACGCGAGCATGGCGACGTACTGCGACAGCCGGCGGATCTCGCCGGACGCCACGTCGTCGCCAACGATGTCGGCCTGCAAGCGCCGGAGGTGGTCGGTCTGGAACCGCTCCCGCTCGAGGATCTCGAGAAGGCTGGCGAACGCGTCGAGCTCGTGTGACGGCTCGTCCACCGCGTGCGCGACGTCGTGCACGCGGTTGCGGAAGATCTGAGCGGCGAGTCCCTGCGCCGCCAGCACCGCGAGCACGACGTAGGCGAGCGGATCCCTCAGGTCGCCGCCGGTGCGGACCAGCCAGAGCGCGAGCGTCGCGATCGAGATCGCGGCGAGCACCGGGAACAGCAGGCGGATCGGCCCGCCCGGCAGCCGCCGGGGCGACGAGGCCCACGCGCGCAGGAGCCGCGCCTTGACCTGGTCGCGCACGGCCTGCCCCACGACGGCCACCGCTTCGCGCAGGTCCAGGCGCGGCGACAGCTCGCGCACGGCGGCCTGGCGCGCGCGGACGACGTCGGGCGGCGCCGGGGCCAGGAGCCAGCGCGCGAGCGTCTCCTCGCCTTCGTCCGTCCGCACCGTCGCGACGAGATCGAAGAGGCTGCCGCGCCCGAACAGGTCGAGGTCGCTGGCGTACAGATGATCGGCGGGCTTGAAGCGGTCGCCGCTGCGGCCGCGGCCGGCCCATCGGCCCGCCAGCCGATCGAGCGCACGCTCGTAGAACGCGATCGCGGCTCGAGCGGCGTCGCGCCGGTTCAGCAGCCGCGCGTGCAGGAAGGCGACGACGAGCAACGCGCCGATGGGCAGGGCCAGCCAGGCCGCCGCGCCCCAGCCGCCGACGCCGATCGTCGCGATCGCCGCCGCGGCGAGACCGAGTCTGACGTAGCTGAAGCGCGCGTGCACGCGTTCGAGCGCGGCGAGCGTTCGCCGCCGCTCCTCGAGCCGCGACGCGTACTCAGCGTGCATCGCCCATCCTCGATCGGCGCACCGAGAATCGGCTCAGCCGGCAGTCTCCGAATGAAGATCGGCAGCGCGCACGCCCGCCGACCTATCCCTCTCCCGTGCCGACCGTGATCGGCGGCAGCGTGAGCGGACGCTGGAGGCGCGGGTAGACGGCACCGAGCAACCCGGCGCCGGTGAGCGCGCCGGCCAGGGCGGCCAGCGCGTAGAGCTTGCCCTCGCCGATGTTGACGAACATCGGGCCCGGGCACATGCCGGCCATCGACCAGCCCACGCCGAAGAGCAGACCGCCGACCAGGGTGCCGCGCGTGAACGCCTTGCGCTCGATCGCGAGCGGGCGGCCCGCGATCGTGCGGCCGCGCCGCTTCAGCAGCCACAGGCCGGGTGCCGTGACGAGCACCGCCGTGCCGATGATCCCGTAGAGCTGAGTGCTCTGGAACAAGAACATCGCCTGGATGAAGTCGTAATCGGCCGCGCCCGATCGGCTGAGGATGAACCCGAAGACCGTGCCGAGCACGAGATACAGCATCGCGCTCAGCCGAACAGCACGCGATAGACGAGGTGCGTCGTCACCGCGCCGCTGCCCATGAAACCCAACGTCGAGACGAGGCTCGGGGCTTCGAGGTTCGAGAGGCCGAAGATGCCGTGGCCGCTCGTACAGCCGCCGGCGAGCCGCGTCCCGAAGCCGATGAGCAGGCCGCCGGCGAACATCCAGGCGAGCTTGCCCGCGGGGCCCCATTGGACGATCCGGTCGAACATGCCCAGATCCCACGTCGGCGCCCAACCGCCGCCGACGAGGGCCGACAGCGCGCCGCCGAGCACGAGGCCCGCGAGGAACGGCAGCCGCCAGCGCCGCGCGCCGAGCAGCGAGCCACGCCGGAAATACGGCAGCGGCAGCGCCAGACTGCAGAGGTCTTCGAACCCGGTCGAGATGCCCAGGCGGCGGTTGCCGACCCAGAGCAGGACCAGCGTCACGGCGGCGATGCCCGCGCCTGCGAGCGCCCAGTGCATGGGCGCCAAGTCATGAAGGATGAGCGTCATCGGTCTTCGGCCATTGTGCCGTCCCCGGCCGGAGGTCTGCAACCGGCCTCAGGGTCACAGGGCCGCGGCTCGCTTGACCATGAAGCCAAATCGTGCGAGCGTTTCCCCCACTCCCGTATCTCGGTGCCGGCCCGCCGCGGCGTGCCGCAGCCTGTCCGAAGGAGGCGACTGTGAGCGACCAAGGTCATCCCCCTCAGCGTCCGGGCCTGACCCGGCGAGACTTCGTGTCGACGGCGGCCGGCGCCGCAGGCTTCATGATCGTGCCGCGCCGCGTGCTCGGACGCGGCGTCCAGGCGCCGAGCGACACGGCGAACGTCGCGATCGTCGGCATCGGCGGCATGGGCGCGTCGAACGCGCAGAACCTGATGAGCCACAACATCGTGGCGATCTGCGACGTCGACAACACGCTGCTCGAGAACAAGCTCAAGCAGTGGCGCGACCGCGTCTACCCGGCCGCCGCGCCGGCGGCGGCCCGCCCTGCGGCGAGCGCGCCGGCGGCGCCGGTGTCCGCGTACCGGAGCTTCGGCCCGTCGAAGGCGCAGCAGGCCGCCAACGCGAAGTGGGCCGCGCCCGATCCGTCCGCCACGCTGAAGCGCTTCGTCGACGAGCAGATGCCCAAGGTGGCGAAGTATCGCGACTACCGCGAGATGCTCGACAAGCAGAAGGACATCGACGGCGTGGTCGTCGCCACGCCGGACCACATGCACGCCATCATCGCGTCGGCGTCGATGAGCGCCGGCAAGCACGTGTACGTGCAGAAGCCGCTCTGCTGGTCCGTGCACGAGTGCCGGCACCTCGTGAAGCAGGCCGCGGCGAATCCGAAGCTCGTCACGCAGATGGGCAACCAGGGCCACTCGCAGGACGACGCGCGGCGCGGCCAGGAGTACATCCGGGGCGGCGCGCTCGGCGACGTCACCGAAGTCCACGTCTGGACGAACCGGCCGCTCGGCTACTGGCCGCAGGGCGTTCCGCGCCCGGCGGCGATGCGCGGCGACGCCAGCAAGCTGAGCTGGAACAACAACGGCGTCAACCAGCGGCTCGCCGCGGCGATGGGTCAGTACCCCGTGCCGGACGGCCTCGCCTGGGATCTCTTCCTGGGCGTGGCGCCCGAGGTCGAGTACCACCCGATCTATCACCCGTTCAACTGGCGCGGCTGGGTCGACTGGGGCCAGGGCGCGCTCGGCGACATGGGAGCGCACCTCGTCGACCATCCGGTGTGGGCGCTCGATCTCGGGCTGCCGACGTCGATCGAGACGATCGCGACGCCGTTCAACGGCGACACGTATCCGGCCGCGACCATGACCTACTACGAGTTCGCGCCGCGGCAGGGCAAGCCGGCGGTGAAGATGGTCTGGTACGACGGCGGGCTCATGCCGCCGCGTCCCGAGGAGCTCGGCGACGAGCGTGTCGATCCGGCGGGCGGGATTCTGTACATCGGCACCAAGGGCAAGATGGTGCAGGAAACCTACGGCCAGAAGCCGCGCCTGCTGCCGGCCGAGCGCCACAACAGCTACGGCCCGCCGAAGGAAACGATGGACCGCGTGCCGCACGAGTCGCACGAGCTCAACTGGGTGAACGCCATCCGGGGCCGCGACACGATTTCGTGCCCGTTCAGCTATGCCGCGCATCTCAACGAGATCATGCTGCTCGGCGTCGCGTCGCTGCGGGCCAAGACCAAGCTCCACTACGACGGCGCCCGGATGGAGGTCACCAACAGCCCGGCCGCCGGCCAGTTCCTGACGCGCGCGTACCGTCGGGGGTATTCGCTCTAGCGCATTCGAGAGACGCGCGCCCGAGGCAGGTCGTCGCGGGCGGACGAAGGTTCTGATTCGTGAGGTTCGGAAGGAGTGCAGTCATGCGTGTGAAGTTGATGATCGCCGGCCTGCTGGCCGCGGCCACCGCCTCGGTGTTCGCGCAGCAGCCGCAGGCCCAGTTCCTGGGACGATGGAATCTCCGGGGCGTCGCGCCCGACACCAACCTGATCTACTGGCTCGAGGTCACCGAGAAGGACGGCAAGCTCCACGGCATGTTCCTCGATCGGTCGGCGCACGCGACGCCGGTCGCCTCGATCAGCGTTCAGAATGGCGAGCTGGTCTGGCAGAAGGGCGCCGGCGAGGGCACGCTCGACAGCCCCGTGCGCCCGTGCGGCCCGATCTACCGCGCGAAGGTCGAGGGCGGCAAGCTCGTCGGGCAGCACGAGCTGCCGGGACCGCCGTGCGCGCCGAATCCGAACGCCGGCCGGGGACGGGCTGGCGGCGGTGAAGCCGGCGCCGCGCCGGCCGCCGGCCGCGCCGCCGCCGCACCCGCGGCTCCGGCCCCTGCCCCGGCCCCGCGCACGATCAAGTGGGTGGGCACCCACCAGCCGGTCTGGCCGTACGCCAACGCCAACGGCATCCACACGTACGGCAAGCCGGTCGTGATCGTCGGCCCGGGTGCGGGGCAGGAGGCCTGGACCGGGTTCACGCCCGACACCTGGCAGACCGAGTGCGTGAACCGCTGGACGTTCACGAACGGCACGATGAAGAACGCCGTGCCGGGCCCTGGCGAGAAGCCGACCTGCAACATCTACACGAAGGAGAAGTTCAAGGACTTCAAGGTCGAGGCCGAGCTGAACCTCGACGAACGGCAGAACAGCGGGTTCTACATCCGCGGCCGCTACGAGCTGCAGCTTTCGCTCGGCGCGATCGGCGGCGCCACCGCCGGCCGGCAGAGCCTCGGCGCCATCTACGGATGGAAGGCCGCCGACTTCTACGCCGGCAAGCCCGCCGGCGAATGGCAGAAGCTCGAGGCCATCGTCGTCGGCAACCGGATCTCGGTGTGGTTCAACGACGTCCGGATCCACAACAACGCCGAGCTGCCCGCCTTCACCGGCGGCGCGCTCGACAACGACGAACTGGCGCCCGGCCCGCTCATGATCCAGGGCGACCACTCGCTCGTGACCTTCCGCAAGATCCTCGTCACGCCGATTACCAAGGCAGGAGCCTAGTCATCGGGGCATCGGATCATCGGGTTATCGGGACATCGGGGCGGACCATCGGAACTCCCCGGCTCGATAGCCCGTTGATTCGATGCGACGTCCCGCTGAGCCGGTGACCGATGACTCGACGAGCAGCTCGCCGGGCCATCGGATCATCGGGTTATCGGACCATCGGGCTATCGGATCGTCGGGACATCGGGGCGAACCATCGGGACTGCCGATGCTCGATGTCCCGATGATCCGATGATCCGATGCGATGTCCCGCTGAGCCGCTCTCCCGATGCCCCGATGCGCTGGGTCAGATCGCCGAGACGGAGGTCTGCCGCCGTTCGCGTACGGCCACCGCGAGCTCGGTGAGGAGCGGTGCGGTGGCCTCCCATTCGAGACAGCCGTCCGTGATGCTCTGGCCGTAGACGAGCGGCTGGCCCGGAGCGACGGCCTGTCGCCCCCCGACGAGAAAGCTCTCCAGCATGACGCCAAAGAGCGCGCGGCTGCCGCGCCCGATCTGATCCGCCAGGTCGCGCAGCACGATCGGCTGCCGGCGAGGATCCTTGCCGCTGTTCGCGTGGCTGCAGTCGACCATGAGCCGCGGCGGCAACCCGGCCGCGCCGAGCTCCTCGGCCACGTGCTGCACGTGCGCCTCCGAGTAGTTCGGTCCGCTCGTGCCGCCGCGCAGGATGATGTGGCAGTCGGGATTGCCGTTCGTCGCGACGATCGCCGCCAAGCCCTGCTTCGTGACGGAGAGGAACTGGTGCGGATGCGCCGCCGATCGCACCGCGTCGATCGCCACCTGCACGGATCCGTCCGTCGCGTTCTTGAACCCGACCGGCATCGACAGCCCGGACGCCAGCTCGCGATGGACCTGGCTCTCCGACGTGCGTGCACCGATCGACCCCCACGACACGAGGTCCGCGAGGAACTGCGGCGTGATGGGATCCAGGAACTCGGTGGCGGCGGCGAGCCCGAGCGCGTTGACGCTCAGCAGGAACCGGCGCGCGATCCGCAGCCCCTCGTTGATCGCGAAGCTTCCGTCGAGGTGTGGATCGTTGATGAGCCCCTTCCATCCGACGATCGTGCGCGGCTTCTCGAAGTAGACGCGCATGACGATCAAGAGGTCTTCGCCGAGCGCGTGGCTGACCTCGGCGAGCCTCGTCGCGTACTCGAGCCCGGCCGCCGGATCGTGCAGCGAGCAGGGCCCCACGACGACGAGCAGGCGATCGTCGCGGCCATGAAGGACGTCGGCGATCTGCTGGCGCGTGCGCGCCACGAGCGTCGACACTGCCTCTGTCGTCGGCACCTCCTCCAGCAGAATCGCGGGAGGAATCAGCGGCTTGAGCTGCCGGATCCGGAGGTCATCGGTGCGGTGGATCATCGGTATATACCTTTTATCTTAGCCGCCCTGCGCCCACGGTCCTGGTCCCGGGCGTCCCTGGTCCTCGGTTCGGACCTGATCCCGGGCTAGAGGGCCGAGACCGGCTCCTTCCGGTTGATCTTGTTCACGAGGTCGTGGCCGATGACCGACTGGATCTTCGTCCAGAGCACGGGGTTGCGCGCGCGCAGGCTCGACAGTTCGTCGAGCGGCCATTGCACGACGTCGACCTCGCCGACCGCGTCGGCGTCCGCGTTCGCCGGCTGGCCGGTGATGAGGCTCATCTCCGCCACGAAGTAGCCGGCGGGCAGCTCGGCGACGGCCTCGCCGCGGCGCGTGATCCGCACCACGCCCTCCATCACGAAGTAGAGCGCGTCCGGCACCTCGCCGTCTCGCGCCAACCGGACGCCGCGCAGCCGCGTGCGCCGGCCCTGCCGCCACCACCGCAGGAATTCAGGCGGCGTGAGCGCCGCGAAGTGGCGTTCGTAGAGCGCGCGCAGATCGGCCGGCAGCGACACGGCGCGGCGCTCGTGGAGGATGCGCGCCACCCACGTGGCGTTGACGCCGACGAAGAGCAGGTTCCACGCCGCGATCGCCGGCACGCCCATCCGCCACGCGTAGAACCCGATGAGCGACTGCGCGCAGGCGAGCAACCCGCGCAGCCACAGGATGTCGCGCGCGACGAGCGCGGCGAGCATCAACGCGTAGCCGACGTGGACGAAGGCGGCCGTCATCGGCGGCTATCATAGTGCCCCGCCTGCCGACGGACGGCCGCGACGTCCACTCGCATCCGTTCAGTACCGGTAGTGCTCGGGCTTGTACGGACCGTTCACCGGCACGCCGATGTATCGGGCCTGCTCGTCGGTCAGCCGCGTGAGCTTCACGCCGAGCTTCTCGAGGTGCAGCCTCGCGACCTCTTCGTCGAGGTGCTTCGGCAGCATGAGGACGTTCCTGCCGATCTTCTCCGCGTTCGCGTGCAGCTCGAGCTGCGCGAGCACCTGGTTCGTGAACGACGCGGACATCACGAAGCTGGGGTGGCCGGTGGCGCACCCAAGGTTCAGGAGACGCCCTTCGGCGAGCACGAGCACGCTGTGGCCGTCCGGGAACTGCCACTCGTCGTACTGCGGCTTGATGGTGTTCCGGACGATGCCGGGCACCTTTTTGATGCCAGCCATGTCGATCTCGTTGTCGAAGTGGCCGATGTTGCCGACGATGGCCTTGTCCTTCATGCGGGCCATGTGGTCGACGGTGATGATGTTGAAGTTGCCGGTGGCCGTGATGAAGATGTCGGCCTTCTCCACGACGTCGTCGATGGTGACGACCTCGTAGCCTTCCATCGCGGCCTGGAGGGCGCAGATCGGGTCGATCTCGGTGATCACGACACGGCATCCCTGGCCCCGCAGTGCCTGCGCGCACCCCTTGCCGACTTCGCCGTAGCCGAAGACCACGGCCAGCTTGCCGCCGAGCATGACGTCGGTGGCGCGGGCCAGGCCGTCGGGCAGCGAGTGGCGGCAACCGTAGATGTTGTCGAACTTGCTCTTCGTCACCGAGTCATTGACGTTGATCGCCGCGAAGAGCAGCGACCCGTTCTTCTTCATCTCGTAGAGCCGGTGCACGCCCGTGGTCGTCTCCTCCGAGACGCCGCGAATCCCGGTCGCCACGCTGGTCCAGACGCCGGGATGGCGTTCGAGCTCGACGCGCAGCGTCTCGAGGATGACGCCCCACTCCTCCGGCTCGGCCGCCGG
This sequence comes from Acidobacteriota bacterium, assembly GCA_020853395.1. Classification (NCBI taxonomy): domain Bacteria; kingdom Pseudomonadati; phylum Acidobacteriota; species Acidobacteriota bacterium. The sequence goes on along the minus strand of JADYYY010000016.1, from coordinate 130,281 downwards.
ATCGAACGCCGGCACCCTGCCGGCCTTCTCGAACTCGTAGGCCTTGTGCACGAACAGCGTCGCGTCTCCGCCGTCGTCGACGATGAGGGTCGGCCCGCTGCCGTCGGGCCAGAGCAGCGCTTCCTTCGTGCACCACCAGTAGTCGTCGAGCGTTTCACCCTTCCACGCGAACACGGGAATGCCGCGCGGCGACGCCGCCGTGCCGCCGGTCTCGGGGCGTCCGACGACGACCGCCGCGGCAGCATGGTCCTGGGTCGAGAAGATGTTGCACGAGACCCAGCGGACGTCGGCGCCGAGCGCGTCGAGCGTCTCGATCAGCACCGCCGTCTGGATCGTCATGTGCAGCGATCCCATGACGCGCGCGCCGGCGAGCGGCTTGTTGCCCGCGTACCGCGCGCGAAGCGCCATCAACCCGGGCATCTCGTCTTCGGCGAGGCGAATCTCCTTGCGGCCCCACTCGGCGAGGTTCAGGTCGGCGACCTTGTACGGCAGCCGTCCGGCCTGGCGGGCGAGATCGAAGGGGTGGTGTTGAGCGACAGCAGTGGACATTGACTCTCCTTCTCAGGCGCGGGTGTCGGCCCGCGCGTCTTCAGGTTTCTCTGCGACCGCCGCGAAGAGCGCGGGGCCTTTGGCCTCGTCGGCCGGCGGCAGCGGGTACATCGCAAGCGACGGGAAGCCCGCCTGTTCGGCGAACCTCCGCAACTGATCCTCCGAGAATCCCAGCCAGACGTGCCCCATCTGCTGGCGGTACTCCTCGCGCTCGTGCGGCGCCATGTCCACGACGAGCAGCCGCGCGCCCGGCTTGAGCGCGCGGAACGCCTCAGCCAGCGCCGGCACGGGCGACGGCAGATGGTGCAGCACGAGCACCATCAGGGCGGCGTCGAGCGTCGCCGCGGCGATCGGCAACGCTTCGAGCGATCCGCGCCGCAAGTCGACGTTGGGAAACGACGCCGTCCGGCGGCGCGCCGCGGCGAGCATCTCGTCCGAGGCGTCGACGCCGATCACCGTGCGGACGTGCGGCGCGAGGAGCGACACGATCGCGCCGGTGCCGCAGCCGAGATCGCCAACCGTCCAGGCCGCCGGCAACAGCGCCATGAGCGCGTGCACCGTCGTCGCGCGGCCGAACAGCTCGTCGCGCAGCCGATCCCACTCGCCGGACGACGAGGCGAAGAAGCGCTGCGACGCTTCGCCGCGCCGCGCCAGCACCGCGGCCAGCCGCCGCGCATCCTGCTCGATGCCAGGCCGGCCGGCGAACTGGGCCCGCGTCAGCTCCCACAGCTCGGCGTGGCCGGAGGCCGCCGCGATCGCCAGCGCGTAGTAGCGGCTCGTGCCGTCGCGCCGCGAGGTCACCCAGCCGGCGTCGGCGAGCGTCTTGAGGTGACGGCTGACCGTGGATTGGGGCAATTGGAGCACCGCGCAGAGCTCGCCGACCGTCAGCTCGTGCTGCTCGAGCAACCAGAGCATTCGGCAGCGCGTCGCGTCGGCGAGCGCGGAGAACGAATCGAGCAACGGCAGCGCGGGCGTCGTCATCAATCCGATAATCCGGATTTAATGATACTGACGACGCCCCGGGCGGTCAACCCGGCAATCAGGGGCCGATTTGCTGAGTGGCGCCGGCCCCGCGCCTGGCCGATTCGAGGAGCCGCTGCGCCAGCGGCAGGCTCACCTCGCAGCTCGGATCGTTGATGCGGCATTGCGCGACCGTGAGGCCGCAGCCGCACGTGCAGCGATCGGTGTTGAGCGTCTTCAGCAGCGCTTCCTTCTCGGCGGCCGGCAGCCCCGTCATGTCGATTCCGGGACTGGTCGTGGCGAACGCGGCGTTCGAGAGGAACACCTGGCCGCTGTCCGGCACCGTCTCGACGGTGGCCTCGGTGAAGAGCCCGGCGAGCGCCCGGATCTCGTGCTCCGTTCGGGCCGCCGGCAGCGCCCCGATGTGACGCTGCACCATCTTGCCGTCAGGGTTCACGACGAACGTGGACGGCACCGCCGGGATGCCGCCGAACGCGGCCTCGAGCGCGCGCGATGACATGACGATGGGATAGTTGACCTTCAGGTTGGCGGCAAACGCCCGGACTTCGTCGGCGGGCCGCTCGTCGATCGACACGCCGAGCACGACCGCCCAGTCGCGGTAGTACTCCTGGAGCCCGACGAGCATCGGGATCTCCTCTCGGCAGGGCCCGCACCAGGTCGCCCAGAAATTGACCAGCACCACCTTGCCGCGCAGGCTGTCGTTCGTGATCGTCCGGCCGTCGAGATCGGTCAGGCGCAGCGCCGGCAAATCCACGGGCCGGTCGGACCACTGCAGCGTCACGCCGGCGCCCGCGGTCAGCGGCGCGCGCCCGCCGCGGCCGGCTTCCGAGTCGATGAGCCGCTTCGTGAGGCCGAACGCGAGCAGGCCCGCGACGGCCACGCCGCTCAACACGATCAGGACGGTTCGTCGCATGTCAGGGCACCCGGAGCCGGTCGGGACGAACGATCAGATGGTCCACGAAGAACTCGAGCATGCGCGTCATCGGCACGCCGCTGTGCCCGAGGTCCGGGCCGACCTGCACCTCGACGCTCTTGCCCATCCTGGCGAGCACGTCCAGGAGCTGCAGCGAGTTGCTCGGATGCACGTTGTTGTCGGCGGTGCCGAAATAGAGGAGCAGGCGACCGCGCAGATTTCCAGCGTAGCGCATCACGCTCCCCTTGTCGTAGCCGTCGCGGTTCTCGTCGGGCAGCCCCATGTAGCGCTCCGTGTAGATCGAGTCGTACAGGCGCCAGTCGGTGACGGGCGACGAGGCGGACGCGGCCGCGAAGAGTTCCGGGTACCGCACGAGCGCCATGAGCGCGACGTAGCCGCCGTACGACGTGCCGTGGATCCCGATGCGCTGCGGATCCACGTACGGCCGTGCCGCGATCGCGCGAAGGCCGGCGGCGATGTCGTCGACCTCCGTCTGGCCGAGCTTGCGATACAGGCTGTCGAGCGTCCGCCGGCCGAGGCCGGGCGCCGCGCGCGTGCCGAGCGTCACGACGAGAAACCCGAGCTCCGCCCGAACCGGCGGCACGTCGAAGGTCTCGCCCGGCGTGAGGCTCGCGTCCTCCGGCCCGCCGTACACCGAGAGCAGCACCGGGTACCGGCGCGACGGATCGAACGTGCTCGGAAACGCGATCGTGCCGTACAGCGGCGTCGCACCGTCGGCCGCCGTGAACGTGAACTGCTCCAGCCGCGCGAGCTTCAAGGCGTCGAACTTCTCGAGGCTCGCGACGCCGAGCGTCGCGACGATGCCGCCGTCGGCGGCCGAGACGATCCGGCTCGCGGGCGGCCGCTCGTGCGTCTGCGCGACGTCGACGAACAGACGGCTGTCGGGCGAGATCGTGACGCGGTGATGGAACGCCGGATCCGTCAGCCTTCGATCGTCGCTGCCGTCGAGCCGCACGCGATGGAGCTGCGCCTTGAGCCGGTTGTCGCCGTCGTTGGCCATGTAGAACATGACGCCGGCGGCCTCGTCGACCTTGAGCAGCGCACCGGCATCCGTGCCCGTGCCGCGCGTGAGCGGCGTCAAGAGCCGGCCGGTGACGTCGTAGAGGTAGTAACGGCGCCGCCCGTCGCGGTGGGAGGCCCAGATGAAACGGCGGCCGTCGGCGAGGAGCCGGAACGTCGGCCGATGCTCGACCCATCCGCTCGGCCACTCCTCGCGCACGAGGACGCGGCAGCGGCCGGTGTCGGGCGCGCAGCCGACGAGCTCGAGCGTGTTCTGCAGGCGATTCGTGCGGTGCATCCGCACCTCGCTGCCGTCGGGCGCCCAGTCGACGGCGAACACGTAGTGACCCAGGACGTCGTCGGCGAACGGCCGGCCCTCCCGCACGTCCATCGTGATCGTCCGGCGCGACGCCAGGTCGTACACCAGCACGTCGGCGACGGGATTCGGGCTGCCGGCTTTCGGGTACGCCTCGACGTCGACCGTGTCCTGGAGCGCCGTCTGGTCGAGCAGCACGTAGTAGTCGCGGACGCGGCGCTCGTCCATGCGGTAGAACGCGACGCGCCGGCCGTCCGGCGCCCACCAGATCGCCGTCACCTGGTCGAGCTCCTCACCGTAGACCCAGCTCGCCGAGCCGTACTTCACTCGGCTCGCCTCGGACCCATCCGTCGTGACCGCGACTTCACCGGAGCCGTCGGCGCGGCTGACGATCAGGTTCCGATCGCGGTAGAACGCCTTCATCGATCCATCTGGCGAGGCCGCGCAGGCGCGCTGCCGGCCGCGGTCGACGGGCACGCGCGGACACGGATCGGCCGTCGAGCTCGCGGCGAGCGCCGGCGACGGCGCGGCGTCGTCGGTCTCGCTCGCGGTCTCGAGATCGAACCGCCGCACTCGGCCATCGCGGCGATACCGCACGGATCGGCCGTCGGGCGCCCAGACGACCTCCTGCGCGCCGGGATCGACCACCCCGCCACGCATCGCCTCCTGCATGCGGGCGTAGGCGTCGTAGCCGGGCAGCGTGGGGAGACGATCCTGCGCGACGCGCCCGGACGCCACCGGCGCCGCCATCACGACCGCCGCGAGCATCGCGGCGGCGCCCGTTCTCCATCCGACCCGTCGTCTCTTCATGAGTCCTGTGCCTGCGGCCCGTCCGGCGCGCGCGGTGCACGGTGCGCGTCCGGGCCGCCGCCGTCGCTGCTCCCGTGTCGCCCGGATGATCGCACTTCGCCGGCTGGTGTCCAACTCAGCGCGCCCGCCGCCGAACGCAAGACCGCGTTCCTTCGTGTCGCTCGTCTGGGCTGCATGCGGACGTCGTTCGATGTGCAGACGGGTCGCGCGCGCCGCCGGAAATGTCCAAACGCTCGAGAGATTGATATAACTCCGTCGCTATGGATCTCGTCACGGCCTTCTTCGTCTTCATGCTCGCGGGCTTCCTGGGCATGGACGTCATCCGCAGGGTGTCGCGGCTGCTGCACACGCCGCTGATGTCGCTCACCAACGCGATCTCGTCCATCGCGGTCGTCGGCGCGTTGATCGTGGCGGGAGAGGAGCACGGTCTGAGCACCTGGCTCGGTGCCATCGCCGTGTTCGCGTCCACGACCAACCTGGTCAGCGGCTATTTGATCACCGACCGGATGCTTCGCATGTTCAAGCGCCGCGAGGATGGCCGATCGTGACGTTCGGCAGCCTCACCGATTTCTTCTACCTGATCGCGGCGGCGCTCTTCATCCTGGCGCTCCGATGGATGAGCCAGCCCGCGACCGCGCGTCGCGCCGTCGCCGCCGCGGTCGCCGGCATGCTGCTCGCGGTCGGCGGCACGCTGCTCAACCCTGAGATCGTCACGTACAAGTGGATCGCCGCCGGCGCCGTCGCCGGGACGCTGCTCGGCATCCCGCTCGCGCGCGTGCCGCTCACCGCCGTGCCCGAGCGGACGGGGCTGTCGCAAGCGTTCGGCGGCATGGCGGCGGCGCTCGTCGGCACGGCGAAGTACTACCTGTGGCTCGCCGAAGGCGACCTCACGCAGTTCCGCATGGCGGTCGTCGCCGGCGAGGTCATCCTCGGCTGCCTGACGTGCACCGGCGGGCTCATGGCGGCCGGCAAGCTCGCCGAGTGGATCACGACGCGTCCGGTCACCTACCGCGGGCAGAACGTCGTCAGCTTCCTGCTGCTCGGCGCGGCCGCCGTGCTCGCCGTCGCGCTCACGATCGATCCGACGCAGGCGTGGATGTTCCCGATCGTGATCGGGCTCGCGCTCGTCTTCGGCGTGCTGCTGATCCTGCCGATCGGCGGCGCCGACATGCCGACCGTCATCTCGTTCCTCAACTCGTACGCCGGGCTCGCGGCGGTGGCGATGGGGTTCGTGCTCGAGAACAAGCTGCTCATCGCGGCCGGCGCGCTCGACGGCGCCTCCGGGTTCGTGCTGTCGATCATCATGTGCCGGGCGATGAACCGGTCGGTGACGAACGTCCTGTTCGGCGCGTTCGGCACCGTCCAGGCGGCCGCGCGCGCGGCCGAGCAGCGCACCGTCAAGAGCGCGACGCCGACCGACGCAGCCGAGCTGCTCGCCAACGCCGAGAGCGTCGTCATCGTCCCCGGCTATGGGATGGCCGTCGCCCAGGCCCAGCACCGGGTGCGCGACCTCTACGATCAGTTGACGAAACGCGGCGTCGACGTGCGGTTCGCCGTGCACCCGGTCGCGGGGCGCATGCCGGGCCACATGAACGTGCTGCTCGCCGAGGCGGACATTCCCTACGACCGGCTCGTCGAGATGGACGACATCAACCCGGAGATGCCACAGGTCGGGGTCGCGCTCGTCATCGGCGCGAACGACGTCGTGAACCCGGCCGCGAGAACGGATGCGCAGAGCCCGATCTACGGCATGCCGATCATCGACGCCGACAGGGCCCAGGCGGTGCTCGCCATCAAGCGGAGCATGAACCCCGGCTTCGCGGGCATCGACAACGACCTCTACTACGCGAACAACACGCTCATGCTGTTCGGCGACGCCAAGCAGGTCATCGGCGACGTGGTCAAGGAGCTCACGGGCGAAGGCGGCGGCCACTAGCCGCCGGCGTCGCGTCCCGTCCGCACGAGCGTCAGGGCCGGACGCCGGCTACGACGCGCACTCGCCTTCCATCGTCTCGGGCGCGAACTCGGTCGTGTCCGCGAGATCGATGAAGTCGTCCGGGGTCGCGTTCTCCTTCGTCAGGATCTCCAGGTCCGCGAGCCGCTTCTTCACGGTCGCCAGATCGACCCGGTTGAAGTACGCGGCGGCCGTCTCGTCGTCGCGCCGCTCATCGGCGTAGAGACGCGCCAGCCGTTCGAGCGCTTCAGCGCCGCGCCGGGCCGGCACCTTGGCGGCGATGCGGCCGAACGTCGCGCCCATCGCATCCACGCCGCCGCCGATCATCACGAAATACTGCGGCGCCGCGCGGCCGTCGAGCTTGCGCAGGCCGCCCTGGAAGCCGACGGCGGCGATGTGGTGCTGGCCGCAGCCGTTCGGGCAGCCGCTGATCTTGACGTCGAGCGACGGCGCCAGCGGGATGAGCGACGGATGCTCGCGGATGTAGTCGGTGAGGTACTTGCCGAGGCCGCGCGACTGCGTCACGGCGAGCTTGCACGACTCGGCGCCGGGGCAGCTCACCACGTCGGCGATCGTGTCCGCGTCGCCGAGCCCGAGGCCGGCCGCCGCCAGCCGATCGTAGAGCGCGCGCGCGTCCTGCTCGCGCACCCACCGGAACACCAGGTTCTGCGTCGGCGTCACGCGCACGGTGCCGTCGCTGTAGGCCTGCGCGAGATCCGCCAGCACGCGGAACTGGTTGCCCGTGAGATCGCCGAGCGGGATCGTCGCGACGACCGCGACGTAGCCGGCCTGCTTCTGCCGCCGCACGTTGGTGGCCGCCCATCGGCTGAACTCGACGTCGGTCGTGCGGAGCGCCGGCTCGGGCTCCGGCGTGATGCCCGGGCCGCGGACCTCGCCGCTGCGAACGCGCGCGGCGATGCTCTCGATCGACGGCGGCGCCGCGCGGTGCGCGGGCGGCTGCTCCTCTGGCCCGCGCGCCGGGTCGAACGGCAGCGGCACGCCGCCCTCGGCCAGGACCTGCGCGAGCGCCGCCTCGAACTCGGCGTGCCACCGATCCCATCCAAGGCTCTTCATCAGGAACTTCATCCGGTTCCGAAGCTTGTGCTTGTAGTCGCCGAGCGCATGGAAGACACGAAGGACGGCTTCCGCGACGTTCAGCATCTCTTCGGCCGGGAGGAACTCGTACAGCACGCGCCCGCTCACGGGCATCGTCGCCGTGCCTCCGCCCACCAGCACGCGGAAGCCGCGCCGGCCGTTCTCGGTGCGCCCGAGCCAGGCCACGTCGTTGATCGCCGCTTTGACGTGATCCTCCGCGCAGCCCTCGAAGCCGATCTTGAACTTCCGCGGCAGCGACGAGCTCAGCCGGTGGCGCAGGAAGTAGCGGGTCATCATCTCGGAGTACGGCGTCACGTCGAACGGCTCGGTCGCCGAGATGCCGGCGTACGCGCACGCGGTGATGTTGCGGACGGAGTTGCCGCAGGCCTCGCGCGTCGTGATGCCGGCCTGGGCGACGCGACGCATGACCTCGTCGGCCTCGTGCAGCTTCACGAAGTGGAGCTGGATGTTCTGCCGCGTCGTGATGTGCCCGAAGCCGCGCGAGTACTTCTCGCACGCGTCGGCGAGCGCCTCCATCTGCTCGACGGTCAGGATGCCCTGCGGGATCTTGATCCGCTGCATCTGGGCGTCCTCGGTCTGTCGCTGGCCGTACGTGCCGCGCAGCAACCGGAAGCTGCGCCACTGGTCCGGCGCGATCTCGCCGGACTCGAATTTCGCGAGCATGTCCACGAACTCGTCGATGTCCGACTCCTTCGCGAACGACAGGCGCGCGCGTCCTAGCGTCTTGGGGTCGTCGATGGCTGCCATACGGTCTCCTCTGGCGCGAACGAACGGGCGAGATCAGGGGCGGTCGCCAGCGACACGACCTGACCGATCACGATGACGCCGGGATCGTCGTCGGCGGCCTCGTCGGCGCCGGCGTCGCCCACGCCGAGCGCGTCGAGCGTGCCGCACCACACGTGCTGATCCGGCCGGGACGCGTTCCTCACGATCGCCGTCGGCGTGGCGCCCGCCCATCCGGCGCGCCGCAGCGTCTCGCCGATGGCGCGGCGCCGGCCCAGTCCCATGAGCACGACGACCGTCGCCGACTCCGGTGCGAGCGACCCGAGCAGCGGCTCGTAGGCCGAGGCCGCGTGCCCGCTCACGACGACGAATCCCGACGACATCCCGCGATGCGTCACCGGAATGCCGGCGAGCGCCGGCGCGGCGATCGCGGACGAGACGCCCGGCACGACGTCGAACGAGACACCGGCGCTCGAGAGGGCGAGGACTTCTTCGCCGCCACGGCCGAGCACGAACGGATCGCCGGACTTGAGCCGCACCACGCGCTGACCGCGACGGGCGCGCTCGATCAACTGCACGTTGACGTCTTCCTGCGACAGCGTCGCCGAACCTGCACGACGCGCGACCGAGATGTGCTCGGCGTCCGCGGCCAGCGCCAGCATCGCCCGCGGTACCAGCCCGTCGTAGAAGACGACGTCGGCGTCTTGGAGCCGCTGAATCGCGCGGTACGTCAGCAGATCGGGGCTGCCGGGGCCGGCGCCGACGAGCGACACGAAGCCGCGCCGCTCACGGCCGGCGGGCCGGACGGCACCACGGCGATGCGCTCGGCTCGTCATGATGCGCCCTGATCGGCGGCATCCCGCCGAGCCTCGTAGAGACGATTCAACGCCTCGAGCAACTGCGGGCGCCGGCGCGCCATCGGCACGCCCGTGCTCCGCCACTCGTGCTTCAGCACGTCGGCGCGCTCCAGCCAGCGGTCGAGATCGTCGGGCAGCAGCGCCTCCAGACCTTCCCGCAGCAGGCCCGCGATGGCCGGCGCACGCCCGTCCGTCGAAATCGCCACCGTCACGCCCGCGCGCCTCACGACACCGCCGAAATACGCGGTGGCGTTGGCCGGATCGTCGACGGCATTGATGAAGATCTGCCGCCGTGCCGCGGCGTCGGCGACGACGCGATTGACGTCCGGGGGAGCCGCCGAGATCACCAGCCACTGCCCGTCGAGGTCACGTTCCTCGAACGGCCGCTCGCGAAGCGCAGCGCCGCTCTGCCGAATGGGCTGAGCGATCTCCGGGGCCACGACCGTGATGCGTGCGCCCGTCGCGGCGAGCGCGGCAATCTTGCTCGTCGCGACAACGCCGCCGCCGACGACGAGCACGGAACGGCCGGCCAGCTTCAGGAACAGCGGCAGCAGCTCGCGGCCGTCGTCGTCCCCTCTCACCTCATGCACCCAAAACCTCTCTCGCGACCCCGAAAAGAAAAAGCCCGCGACCCGAAACCGGATCCGCGGGCTGAGCTCGTCTGGCGCGTGTGCTTCAGATCATTCGCGATGCGCCCCCACCGGACCGGCGTGCCTTGATTCGCAGGGACACGCCTGACAACGGCAGCAGGTACAGCACAGCGCCATGAGAACCCTAACGTTAGCACGCGATGTGGCAGAGGTCCAGGGGAGCCGGCCGGTGGAAAGACTGGCCTATCGCCGTTCTCCAGCAGGCAGCGTGATCGCTGAAGCCACGCCGTCCGCCGCTGGGCACGCGGGTTGCAGCAGGAACACACGGCGGCCCCAGCGGAAAGGCGGTTGTGCCGATGCGCAACGCCTGCGTACACCGATGGGAGGTGGCCGCAACGATCGCGCTGCTGGCCGCACTGGCTGGCAGCGGTTGCGATCGGTCCGGCACGTCGCCGACGTCGCCCTCACCCGTGACGAGCGCCAGCGCCCTGGCGCTCGACGGCATGGTCGTGCGGGTCGATACCGAAACGCCGGTCGCCGGCGCCATCGTGGCGGTCACCGACGCCACGCCTCGCACGGCGACCACGACCACGGCAGACGATGGCCGGTTCAGCGTTACTGATCTTCAAAGCGGCACGGTGAGCGTCCGCGTGACGGCGGAAGGATATGACGCCGCATCGCAGGACGTCGCGCTCAGCGAGCATCAGAGCGTCCGCCTGCTGCTCCGTCGCACTGGCGCCACATCGTCACCGTCGCCATCGCCGTCACCTGCACCGTCGCCGGCCCCGGACCCCTCGCCAGGACCGGTTCCGAATCCCGCGCCGGTTCCCACGCCGACGCCGTCGCCGCAGCCCGAACCCGTACCGACTGGGCCGCTGATGCTCGGCATGACGGTTGATGCCCTCACGGACGATGCGATAGGCGGCGCGACCATTCGGGACGAGCGCGGCAACGCGGCCACGAGCCGGGTGACCGGCGCATTCGAACTGCAGCTGGCGAGCGCGACGCCATCGGTGCGCGTGACCGTGACGTCGAGCGCGACGGTCGAGCGCGTCACTCAGGTGCCGGTCACCACGGAGCCCGCGACGCTCACGCTGATGCCGCGCCGTCTCGATCTCGCCGCGTTCGATCAGATGTTCCGGCGCGACGGCGTGCTCCGGCGGTGGACGACGACGCCACGGCTCGTGATCCAGCGGCGCGTGCTGCGCTTCGCAGCGGTCGACGCCGCGACGGCCGTCGCGACGGCGAAGGTCATGGGCGACGAGGACGTGGAGGCGCTGCGCGCCGATCTGCTCTGGACCATGCCGCAGTTGACCGGCGGACGATACGATCGCTTCGCGGACGTCGTCGTGGAGGGCGCGGCCGAGGGTGAAACCGTCGCCCTCGAACGTCCCGGCGCCATCGTCGTTGCGCGCTTCAGCGGGCTGACCGACGGCTCCACGTTCTGGGGATACACGAGATGGGCGTGGAACGGCGCCGGTCAGGTGCAGGCGGCGATCGTGATGCTGGACGAGGCGTTCGACGCCTCGGCGGGTCCCTACCGGCGTTCGCTGCGGGCGCATGAGCTGGGGCACGCGCTCGGCTACAACCACGTGGACGTCCGGCCGTCGGTGATGGACGCCTCGGGGCGGGTCGAGCCGACCGACTTCGACCGGGACGGTTCGCGGTTCGCGTTTCTGCGGCCAACGCTCAATCGAGCGCCCGACATGGATCCGGATCCGGCCAGCGTCAGCCGGGTACGCGGCGGCGGCCTCGCGTGGCGCGGCGCGGAGTAGGTACGTGCCGCCGATTTGACTAACGGCGCACGTCCGACCACAATACGAGCATGTCGTTCTGTTGCAACGGCGCGGCGGTCTGCCTCTGTTGTCGGCCCACCAAGGTCTGTCGAGGGCGCACGCGGCCGTGAGCTGAACGAACATTCACGGTCGCCTGCAGCAAGGCGCCCGAGACAGGCCCGGACCTCTGGTTCCGGGCCTTTTGTTTTTTCGGAGCATTCGAGGACGCATGGCCGCACTCATCGCAGATCGCCGCCTCGCCGCGCCGCCCACGGTGATCGACTGGATCGGCCACACGCCGCTCGTCCGGCTGCGGCGCTTCGAGCCGCGTGCGGACATCGAGCTGTACGCGAAGCTCGAGATGCGCAACCCGGGCGGCTCGGTCAAGGACCGCGCCGCGCGTGCGATGGTGCTGGCCGGCGAACGATCCGGCGCGCTCGGTCCCGGCAAGGTCCTGCTCGACGCGACGTCGGGCAACACCGGCATCGCCTACGCGATGCTCGGCGCCGCGCGGGGGCACCACGTGCGGCTCTGCGTCCCCTCGAACGTCACACCGGAGCGCAAGCGCCTCCTGCAGATCTACGGCGCGGACTTGATCCTGACCGATCCGATGGAGGGGACCGACGGGGCGATCCGTCAGGCGCGGGCGATTCACGATCGCGATCCGCACCGCTATTTCTACCCCGACCAGTACAGCAACCCCGAGAACTGGCGTGCCCACTTCAACACCACGGGCGTCGAGATCCTCGAGCAGACCGAAGGGCGTATCACCCACTTCGTGGCCGGCCTCGGCACGAGCGGTACGTTCATGGGCACCGGTCGCCGCCTGAAGCAGGACAAGCCGGACGTCACGCTCGTGTCGGTGCAGCCGGACTCGCCGCTCCATGGGCTGGAAGGGCTGAAGCACATGGCGTCGGCCATCGTGCCGCCCATCTACGATCCCACGCTGGCCGACATCTCGGCGCGGGCGGCGACCGACGAGGCGCACCGGCTGGCGCGCCGGCTGTCCAAGGAAGAGGGGCTGTTCGTCGGGCCGTCGAGCGGCGCCGCGCTCGCCGCGTCGCTCGAAATCGCGAGCGGCCTCCAGCAGGCCGTCATCGTGATGATCTTTCCCGACGGCGGCGACCGCTATCTGTCCGAGCCGCTGTGGGACGTGACGGATACCGAGGAGACCGCGCCGGCCGATCCGACGGCGCCGGCGCACCTGCGGATCGCGGACGTCGAGCTCGTCGCCATGCGCCGCCACGCAGCCCGCGTCTATCCCAACGAATGCTGCGGCGCGCTGCTCGGGCCGAAGGCCGGCGCGGTCACGCGCGCGTTCCCGCTCGACAACACGTTCACGCCCGAGCAGCAGCGGCGGCGGTTCCTCGTGGGACCGGAGGAGTACCGCCGCGCCGAGACGCGGGCCAACGACACGGGGCTGTCGCTGCTCGGGTTCTATCACTCGCACCCCGACCATCCGGCCGAGCCGTCGCAGTTCGACCTGGACCATGCGTGGCCGAACCTGAGCTACGTGATTCTCTCCGTGCGCCAGGGCCAGGCGAAAGAAGCCCGGTCGTGGCGGCTCAGGGCCGATCGGTCGGCCTTCGACGAGGAGTTCGTGATCTGATGCACACCGTTCAGGACGCTACGAAGCCGCGGCTCTCGGCGGAGCCGGCTCCGCTCCCGCCGCCGACGCTCGACCACCTGCGCGCGCTCGAAGCGGAGAGCATCGCGATCATGCGCGAGGTCGTCGCCGAGTTCGAGCGGCCCGTGATGCTCTACTCGATCGGCAAGGACTCGTCGGTCCTGCTCCGGCTCGCGCAGAAGGCGTTCTACCCGGGGCCGATTCCGTTCCCGCTGCTCCACATCGACACGACGTACAAGTTCCGGGAGATGATCGAGTTCCGCGATCGGTACACCGCCGAGATCGGCGCCCGGCTGATCGTGCACACCAACACCGACGCGATTGCCGCCGGCACGCAGCCGTTCGCCGTGGGCACGCAGCGCTGCTGCGGGCTGCTGAAGACGCGCGCGCTGCTCGACGGGCTGGCGGCGGGTCAGTTCGACGCGGCGTTCGGCGGCGCGCGGCGCGACGAGGAGCGCTCCCGCGCGAAGGAGCGCGTGTTCTCGCTCCGCGACGAGAAGGGGCAGTGGGATCCGAAGCGCCAGCGGCCCGAGCTCTGGCAACTGCTCAACGGCCGCGTCCGGCCGGGCGAGAGCATCCGCGTGTTCCCGCTGTCGAACTGGACCGAGATCGACGTGTGGCAGTACATCCACGAGGAGCGGATCCCGGTCGTGCCGCTCTACTTCGCGAAGCCGCGCGAGGTCGTCGTCCGCGGCGAATCGCTGATCCCGGTCGAGCAGCCGTTCGTGCCGCTGCGCCCCGGCGAGAAGCCGCAGCTCGTCATGTGCCGGATGCGATCGCTCGGCTGCTCGCCCTGCACGGGCGCGATCCGCTCCGAGGCCGACACGGTGCCGAAGATCATCGAGGAGCTCGTCGGCGCCCGCAACTCCGAGCGGCAGCTCCGCGTGATCGATCACGACCAGGACGGCTCGATGGAGATCAAGAAGCGGGAAGGCTACTTCTGATGTCGGGACTGCTGCGCATCTGCACGGCCGGGAGCGTCGACGACGGCAAGAGCACGCTGATCGGCCGGCTGCTCTACGACTCGCGCGGGGTGTACGAGGACCAGATCTCGTCGGTCGAGAAGGCGTCGCGCAACCGGACGGCCGGCCCGATCGACTTCTCGCTGTTCACCGACGGCCTCCGGGCCGAGCGCGAGCAGGGCATCACGATCGACGTCGCCTACCGCTACTTCGCCACCGCCCGCCGCAAGTTCATCCTGGCCGACACGCCCGGGCACGAGCAGTACACGCGGAACATGGCCACGGGGGCGTCCACGGCCGACGTCGCGATCCTGCTCGTCGACGCGCGGCACGGCGTGCTCGATCAGTCGCGGCGCCACGCGCGGATCGCGCGTCTGCTCGGCATCCGTCACTTCGCGGTGGCCGTCAACAAGATGGACCTCGTCGACTTCGACCGCGACGTCTTCGAGGGCATCGCCTCCGAGTTCGCGGAGATGCTGGCGGGCGCCGCCGTCTACCCGATTCCGCTCAGCGCCCTCAACGGCGACAACGTGATCACGCGGAGCGATCGGACGCCCTGGTTCGACGGCCCCAGCCTGCTCGAGTACCTCGAGACGGTGGAGGTCGCGCGCGACGCGGCGGACAAGGCGCTCCGCTTCCCCGTGCAGCTCGTGCTCCGCCCCGACCAGGACTTTCGCGGCTACGCCGGGCAGATCCTCGCCGGCACCGTGCGCGTCGGCGATCCGATCACCGCCTGGCCCTCGGTGCGGTCCTCGCGCGTGCGGCGGATCGTCACGTGGGACGGCGACCTCGACGTGGCGTTCGCGCCGATGTCGGTCACGCTCGTGCTCGAAGACGAGCTCGACATCAGCCGCGGCGACGTCATCACCAACACGCACATCGAGTTCGGCAAGCGCTTCACGGCCGACCTGGTCTGGATGGACGAGCGGCCGCTCGAGCCGCATCGCCTGTACGTCCTCAAGCACGCGTCGGGCACGACGACCGCGCAGGTCGACACGCGGCTGCTGCTCAACGACATCGGCCGCGTCACCGTCGAAACGTCGCGCGCGCTCATCTACGACCGCTACGCCGACCATCGCGGCACCGGCTGTTTCGTCCTCATCGAGCCGACGACCAACTTCACGGCCGGCGCCGGGATGATCGCCGAGCCGCGGCTCGATCAGGCGGCCGATCAGCATCCGGGCTCCGCCGAACGCATCGCGCGCATCGCGCGCACCGCCCATTCGGAAGGCGAGGCGATCGAGGCCGTCCGGCGGGCGCTGGAGGAACTGCTGACCTGACGGCCGCCGCATCGTCTCCGGTTGACAACGCCGGGCGGATTGGCGATGGTCGTCGCTCGGCCAGTGCACATGCTCAAGTCGTCGTGGCACGTCGTGACGGCCCTCGTGCTGACTCTGCCGCTCGCGGCGCAGACGCCGCCGGTCCTCGTCTCGGTGACGGCGCGGCAGATTCAGCCCGGCGAGCTCGTGCTGCTGACGATCGCCACCGCAGCGCCGGTCGAGGCGCTGCACGTTCGGGCCTTCGATCGGGACCTCGTACCCTACAAAGCCGGCGCGGCAACGTGGCGCGTGCTGGTCGGCATCGATCTCGACGTCGAGCCGGGGCTGCACGACGTCAGCATCGAGGCCGGCCCGCCGATCGCCGCGGCCGTGACGCACGCGCTCACCGTCACGGACCGCCGGTTTCCGACGCGGCGCCTGACCGTCGCGCCGCAGTTCGTGAACCCGCCGCCCGACGTCCAGGCGCGCATCGAAGCGGAAGCGCGGCTGCTCGACACGGTGTGGCAGTCGTCGGCAGCCGAGCCGCTCTGGAGCGGCGCATTCCGGCAGCCGGTGCCGCAACCGGCGAATTCGGCGTTCGGCTCCCGCAGCGTGTTCAACGGCGAGGCGCGCAGTCCACATGGCGGCGCGGATTTCGCCAGCCCCGCCGGCACGCCCGTGCGCTCGCCGGCGGCCGGCCGCGTGCGGCTCGCCCGCGCGCTCTACTACACGGGCAACACCGTGGTGGTCGATCACGGCACCGGGCTGGTCTCGCTGTTCGCCCACCTCTCGCGCATGAACGTCGCGGAAGGCGCGAGCGTACCGGCGGGCGCGGTGCTCGGCGCCGTCGGCGCGACCGGCCGCGTCACCGGCCCGCATCTGCACTGGACGGTCCGCGCGGCCGGCGCACGCGTCGATCCGCTGTCGCTGCTGGCGGTGCTCGGCACGGGCGGCCGGCCGGTCGGGAACCCACCGGTGACGTCGCACGACGGCTACGCCGGCATCGGTCATCCGTCCGGGAGCCTGAAAACCTCCGGCCGCGAATGACGTCCGCACGACGCCCCCCGGCTGCGCCCGTCCCGCTCGGCCCCGCCGACCTCGAGCGCGAGTTCGGGGGCATCGACATCTACCTCTTCGACCAGTTGCTCCGCGGCCGCATCCGGCCGGGCGATCGCGTCTTCGACGCGGGATGCGGTTTCGGACGCAACCTCGTCTTCTTCCTCCGGCAGGGCTATGACGTCTACGGCGTCGATGCCGATGCCGACGCGATTGCGGCCGTGCGGGAGATCGCGGCGGCACTCGCCCCGGCGCTGCCGCACGACAACTTCCGCGTCGAGCCGATCGAACGGACCTCCTTCCCCGACGGCGTCGCGACCGTCGTCATCGCCAGCGCCGTGCTGCACTTCGCGCGCGACGACCAGCAGTTCGAGGCGATGCTCGCCGAGGCGTGGCGGCTGCTCCAGCCCGGCGGCATGCTGTTCTGCCGGCTGGCCTCGACGATCGGCCTCGAATCGCGCGTCCGCCAGGTCCGGCCAGACGGTCGGCGCTTCCGGCTGCCTGACGGCACGGAGCGGTATCTGGTCGACGAGGCGCTGCTGCTCGACCGCACGGGGGCGCTCGGCGGTCAGTTGCTGGATCCCATCAAGACGACGGTCGTGCAGGACCAGCGGTCGATGACGACCTGGGTGGTGAGGAAGGGCGATCCCGCCCGCGATCGGGGCTGACCGCCGAGAAGCGAGATGCGCGTCCCAGTAAATGCTCGTCCCCTCCGTGCGTATTTCCGGCGTGGAGGTCTCGTCTTGTCATTTCGTCATGTCGTCCTTGTCTTCGTCCTCCTCCTCGGTTCGGTCCCCCTCGTCGCCCAGCGAGGCGGCGGTGGCCTGACCGGCGCCCGGGAGACGCCGCTGCCCGCCATCGGGCAGCCACTATCGCTCATCGAACAGTTCCAGCAGCACCTGAGGCTCGACGCCACGCAGATTCCGGCCGTCGACGAAATCCTGCAAGCTGCCAGCCGGCAGGCCGCGCCGATCGGCCAGGCGATGTCGAACACGCGCATGGGCCTCGTCAACGCAGAGCTGCGGAACGAGCCCGACTCGGCGAAGCAATTGCTGGCCGAGTACCAGCTCGAGGCGGCCAAGATGGCCGCGGTCGAGACCGAGGCGTTCCAGAAGATCGCCGCGCTGCTCAAGCCGGACCAGCAGAAGCGCGCCGAGCAGGCGTTCGACGTGATGGCCGGGATGTTCCTGCCACCGCGGCCGAGAAGCGCCGGGGCGCCCGGAAGCGGCCGCCCGACCGGAGGTGGCCGATGACGGCCCGGGCTCGTGTTCACGGCGCCGCGATCGCCGGCGCGATGGTCGCGGTGTGCGTCGTGAGCGGCGCGGCGTTCGCCCAGGGACGCGGCGGCCGCGGCGGAGGCAGCGGCGGCGGCGCCGCCGTGGATCTGCGGTCGCGCATGGAGATCCTGTCCGACACGTTCGCCCTCGAGAAGGACCAGAAGAAGGAGATGAAGGCGACGCTCGACGCCGCCTATGCGCAGGCCGCGCCGATTCGAGCCGGGCTCAAGGCCGCACGCGCGGCGCTCTTCGCGGCCGTGCAGGCCGGCCAGGCCGCCGCGATCGACAAGGCGGTCGGCGACTACGCCGCGCAGGCCGCCGCGATGGCCGACCTGGAGATGAAGACGCTCGCCCACGTCCTGACGCCGCTCACCGCCGACCAGCGCAAGAACGGCACGATGCCCGCCTACTACCTCATGCGCGGCATCTTCCTCGACGACAAGAAGTGGGACGAGGTCCCGAAGATCCGGGAGTACTGAGCCGGCCTGTCCGCACACCAACCGGCAGAGGGCAACGCGCCAACCACCGCGCGCGCCGTTGCCCTCTGGCCGGTACATTTCCGAACCGCCTGTCGCGCGTCACTGCTCGCCGAGGCGTGGCCCGCGAGTTGCACACGCCTCGCTCGACTGGAGGCGCTATGTCGATTGCAGCGCGTGTCTTGGTACCGGTGCTGGCCGTCGCGATGGGCGCGGCTGGGCTCCGCGCCGCGCAACCACCCCTGGAGAAGTTCAGCGCAACGGCCGTCAACCTCGACGCGCCGACGGGCACGGCGACCGGGCAGATGCAGATTCAGATCTCCCGATGGTCGACCGACGCCGAGCGGACCGAGCTCACGACGGCCCTGAACGAGCAGGGCCCGAAGAAGATGCTCGCCGTCCTGCAGGGCTTCAAGCCGGTCGGCACGATCCGATCGCCGCACGACGTCGGCTACAACCTGCGCTACGCCCGCAAGGACAAGGTCGGCACGAGCGACCGGATCGTGCTGGTCACCGAACGGCCGATGAGCTTCGGCGAGCTGCGCCAGGGCGGCAAGACGACCGAGTACCCGTTCACCGTCGTCGAGCTTCGCATCGGCCCCGACGGCAAGGGCGAAGGCAAGATGTCGATCGCGACGAAGGTGCTCGCCGACAAGGGCACGGGAACGGTTGCGCTCGAGAACTACAACGCGAGCCCGGTGATGCTCAAGAACGTCCAGCGCGAGCAGTAGGCACGGCCGCCGGCCGCGCCCTGCTCGCACGTCGTGTCGACTCAGGACAGCGGCAGATCGCGCGGCACCCTCACGACGAGCGTGCCGGCAATGATGTCGTGCCACGCCTGCCGCTCGCGATTGCTGTCGAGCAGGATCCAGAAGAACCCGATGCCCAGCGCGGCCAGCGAAAGCAGGCTGCTGAGCCCTCGAACGATCGCATCCACGGGCTGAAGCGGGCCGCCGTCGACGCGGACGACGCGAAGGCTGGTGACGATGCCGCCGATCGTCGTGCCCTTCCAGGCCCAGAACGCAATGTTGTAGATGAGCAGCACCACGAAGAAGTTGTCGAACGGCCCGCGATGGAAGTCGAGCAGGTTGATGACGACGGCGACGACCACGGCATCGACCACGCCGGCCGCGAGCCGATCCAGGAAGCTGGCCCTCGGATAGGCCGTCAGATTCCCCACCACCGCGGCAGCGGCCGGTGGCGGCGGAAGCGCGCCTGCGCCGGCGGGAAACCCGGACGCCTCGTCGGCGGCTGCGGCCATCCCTTCCGCGGACGCGAACGACATGGCCGCGCCGGGAACTGGCGACTGCCCGCCGGTGATGGGTCCCTCGGGGCCGCCGAGCGGTTCGCCCGGGGATGACCGCGGCGGCACAGGAGGCGGCGTCTTGGCGGCGCGCGCCGCCCGTTCGTTCCGCATCGCCCGGATCATCGTCAGCACGGCCGCGCCGAGCCCGAGCAGACCGACGACGGCCCAGGTCATCAGCCCGACGATCGGCACCATGTAGAGCACGATGATGACGACGAGCCCGATGAGCATCGCGCCGAGGCCCCGACCCGTGCTCTCTTCTTCACTGGCTGGGCTGGCTGGGCTGCCTGGCATGACCGTCCGGCCGATCCACGAGAACACCGAGACCTTTCCTACCAGGCCACCGATCAGCACGGCGAAGAAGAGGAACGGGATGACGACGATGCCCACGACCGAGATGGCCAGAATCGTGGAGATCGGCCCGACCAGCAGCAGCGTCAGCAACCCTGCGAAGAACGCGCTCAGCGGCCGGCTGACGATCGTGCGCACGACCGACGCCACGGCGCCCGGAAAGAGCACGGCAATCGCGACGTAGATCAGCGCCGACAACCCCACGATCCACCAGATCCAGCCGAGGCTCGGCACGATGACGCGGCCCCACAGCAGACCGCGCGTGATCCAGGGCGTGAAGCTCCGCAGGGCGGATCCGACGTACGGCGTGCCGACGATGACCTGCTCGCCCTCGGGCCGGAAGCCGGGCGGCGCCGTCAGCGTGCCGCCCACGATGACGAGCTCATTGCGAATGGCCGCGCCTTCGGCAGCCGTGGCCGACCCGCCGACCACCGCGACGTCGCCGTCGACGATGGCCGTCGGCCCGAGCTGCAGGTCGCCGAGCACGACCGCCAGGTCGCCGTGCACGTGCCCGTTGATCGTCGCGCTGCCCATCACGACCGCGACATCCTCGACGTTGGCGCCGCTGTCGAGCTCGTAGGAGCTGCCGACGCGCACGGCGGTTCGCGAGATGCGCACCTCGCCGAAGTCGGTCGTGGATTGACCGGGCGTCTCGGGGACCTCGACGGTGGTGCCGCGGCCGCGCGGGGTCTGTGGAGGCTGCGCCGCGCGCGCCGCCGGCCGTTCAGCCGAGGGGACCTCTGCGGCCGCTGGCGCGGCGGGCGCAGCCGCCTGGGCTCTGGCGGCGTGAGGCGCGCCCATCGCGAGGAAGAGGAGGAGAACGAGACGTGTCAGCTTCATAGCTCGGAAGGCCCTCCCAGGGCCACGCGATCCAGCGCGGTGCCGAACGCCACACACGCCACGACCATCGTCAACACGAACGCCACCAGGTAGCCCATGACCGGCTCGATGAGCACCCGCCAGAGCACCCGCGACGCGTCGAGCGCCATCGCAGCCGCGTCGCCGATCGCCCGAATCCGGGCCGGCACGACCGTGCCGGCGTCGGGCTGCCAGCCGCCCAGGCTTCCTGCCAGGGCCGGCCAGCCGATCAGCAGCGCCACGGCGACGACCGTGAGTGCTGCCAGCGAGGTCGTCCGCCAGACCGGCGGCCACTGCGACCATCCGCGCCGATACCACGGCATCGCCTGGCGCGCGTCGATGGCGGCCATCACGCGGGGCACGAGCGAGCGCGGCGCACGCGGCGCCGGCAGCGCGCGCAGCTCGCGATCGATCAGCCGCTCGAGGTCATCGGGCTGCATGGCGTTCCAGGTACCGTTTCAGGGCCAGCCGGCCCCGATGCATGTCGGTCTTCAGCTTGCCCAGCGACACGCCGAGCAAGCCCGCAATCTCCTGATAGTTCTTCTGCTCGAAGTGGTACAGCACGAGCGGCACGCGCTGATGGTGCGGCAGGCCCTGCAGCGCCTGCTCCACCAGGGCCTGCCGGTCCGCAGCCTCCAGATCCTCGGCGGGCGACGACCCGCCGGCGAGGATCGCTTCGAACGGCGACGCGGCCTCGTCATCCCGATCCCGGCTCAGCTCGCTGAAGAAGCGCCACCGGTTGCGGTACCGGGACAGATGATTCAGGCAGAGGTTCGTCGCCACGGTCTTGAGCCATCCAGGAGCGGCGGGGCCTGGCCCCGCGGTGCCGAACCGCTCGAACGCCCGGAGAAACACCGTCTGCGCCACGTCCTCCGCCTCACTCGGGTTGCCCAGTAGCCGGACCGCCGTGGCGAAGACCATGTCCTGGTATTCACGGACGAACGCCTCGAACTCGGCGGCATCGGTCATCTCGGACCTGGCCTACCGGCTGCCATGTCACCCGTCTAACCCGGGAGCCGGGCGGAAGTTTCAGGCAATGAGCACGGCCGGATTCAGGAGGTCCATCTCGCCGAACTCCCTGGATTCGCCGAGCAGCACATTGCGAATGGCCCGTTCGGACATCCGCTGGTTCGCGGCCGCGGTATTGCTGCCGATATGGGGCACGAGCACCACGTTCGGGAGCGTCCGCAGGTCGCGCGAAGGATCCGCCGGCACGTAGGGTTCCCGCGCGAAGACGTCGAGCGCCGCGCCGGCGAGCCGGCCGGAGGAGAGCGCGTCGTAGAGCGCGGCCTCGTCGACGACGCTGCCGCGCGCGACGTTGACGAGCCAAGCGTGCGGCTGCAGCATGGCCAGGCGTTCGCGATTGACGAACTGCGCGTTCTCGGCCGTGCCGGGGATGAGCAGGCACACGTAGTCCGCGTGCCTGACGGCGTCTTCGAACCGGTTCGTCAACTGCGAGAACCCGGTCTGGCTCGACTCGTCGTCCAGATCCCTGGCCGAGCGGCGGCATCCGATCACGCGCATGCCGTAGCCGTTGGCGGCGATCCGCGCCGTCGCCGCGCCGATCCGGCCGCTCCCGATGATCGCGAGCGTCCGGCCGGCGAGCTCGGCGCCGCCGCGGGGCGCCCACTCACCGCGCCGCATCGACGCGTCCAGGGCGACGACGTGCCGGGCCGCCGCGGCGATCAGCAACATGGCCAGCTCGGCAACCGACTGGTCCAGCACGCCGGGCGTGTTCGTGCAGAGGATCCCGCGCGCCGACGCCGCGGCGAGGTCGATCCCGTCGTAGCCGACGCCGAAGCGGGCGAGCACGCTGCCGGGGCCGAGCGCCGCATACAGGCGATCGCGATAGACGAGCGACCCGACGATGGCATGGCGGGCGCCCGTCCGCGCGATCGTCTCGGCGAGCACGTCCTCCTCCGGCACGCACACGTGGCAGCGGACGAGCGGCGTGTGTGGAAACACGGTGCCCACCCGCTCGTACTCGGGGGCGGTCACGACGATGTCGGGCGGCATGGAGGCGAGAATACAGGAAATTCCGGCCCGCCAACCCACCGCGATCGCGCGCGCCGGGCCCGCCGCTTCTGATAACCTCCCGGCATCGTGACGCCACCTCTGCCACAGGTCTCGCAAGAACGTGCGACCCGGCTGCCCACGCGCGTCCGGCACAAGGTGCTGGGCATGACGATGCTGCTCGCGGCGATCACGTACCTCGACCGCGTGTGCATCTCCGTCACGGCGACCGACATGCGCCGTGACCTCGGCCTCAGCACGGTGCAGATGAGCTGGGTCTTCAGCGCGTTCGTGCTGTCGTACGGCCTGTTCGAGATCCCGACCGGCTGGTGGGGCGATCGCGTCGGCGCCCGCCGGATCCTCACGCGCATCGTGGTCTGGTGGTCGACGTTCACCGTGCTGACCGGCGCGGTCTTCAGCTACTGGCAACTGCTCCTGACCCGGTTCCTCTTCGGCGCGGGCGAAGCCGGCGCCTGGCCCAACGTGGCGATCGCCTTCTCGAAGTGGATCCCGCAGCGGGAACGCGGCACCGTCCAGGGCCTGTTCTTCTCGGGCGCGCACGCGGCCGCCGGCCTCACGCCGATCCTCGTCACGACGCTGCTGTTCTACGTCCACTGGCGGGCGCTCTTCGCGATCTTCGGCGCGATCGGGTTCGTCTGGGCTCTCGCCTGGTACCGCTGGTTCCGCGACACGCCGCGAGAGCACCCGGCGGTCAGCCCCGAAGAGCGCGACTACATCGAGCGCGGCGTCATCGCCTCGCACGGCCACGACTTCTCGCACACGCCGTGGCGCCAACTGCTGGCGAACCGCTCGATCGTCTTTCTCTGCCTGATGTACTTCACGCAGGTCTACGGGTTCTACATCTTCATCACCTGGATGCCGACCTACTTCCGGGAGTCGCGCGGCTTCGAGGCGGTCACGCTGGGATTGATCGCCGGGCTCCCGATGACGCTGAGCGCGGTGGCGGATCTCGCGGGCGGCGTCGCGACGGATCGGGCGACGCGCGCGTTCGGCACGCGCCGGGGCCGCACGATCGTCGGGTTCATCTCGCTCGCCTCCGCCGGCTGCTTCATGATCGCGGGCACGTTCATCGCCAACCCGTACGCCGCGGCCGTGCTGCTCGCGATCGGTGCCGCCTGCTCGAACCTGCTGCTCGCCGCGGCCTGGAATACGGCGGTGGACGTCGGCGGCGTGCACTCGGGCGTCGTCGGCGCGACGATGAACACGGCGGGCCAGGTGGCCGGATTCCTCAGCCCGCTCGTGACCGGCTACATCGTCCAGTACTACGCGAACTGGGACGCGCCGATGTACATCACGGGCGCGCTGTATCTGTTCGGCGCGCTCTGCTGGTTCGGCATCAATCCGAAACCGGCGGCGTTGTCGGTCTCGTAGGCGTTCAGCCCGAAGGAGGATCCCGTGACGTCGTCGCTTCGTGGTCTGGTGCTGGTGTCCACTGTCGTCTGCGCGAGCCCGGCGGCCGCGCAGATCGTCGTCTCGGCCAATGACAACACGCTCGTGCTCGTCGACGGCGTGCAGACGACGGTGCGCAACCCGGCGCCCGACACCGTCACGGTGCTCGAGCTGTCCGGCGGCCGGCTGAAGACGATCGGCGAGGTCCAGGCCCCAGTCTCGGTCGTCGGCCCGCCTTCGAGCGCCGCGATCACGCCCGATCGGTCGATGGCGATCGTCACGTCCGCGACGAAGGTCGATCCGGCGAATCCGTCGGCGACGGTGCCGGACGACACCGTCAGCGTCATCGACATCAAGGCGTCGCCCGTGAAGGTGATCGCGACGCTGAAGGCGGGCGCGGGCGCGTCGGGGGTCGCGATCAACCCCGCCGGGACGCTGGCGCTCGTCGCCAACCGCATCGCCGGCACGGTCTCGGTGTTCCGGATCGACGGCGCGCGCGTGACGCCCGCCGGCACGGTGGATCTCGGCGCGCCGGCATCGGGACCGAGCGGGATCGCCTTCACGCCAGACGGACGCACGGCGCTCGTGACGCGCAACAACGACAGCCTGATCTCGATCCTGGCGGTGAACGGCGTCGAGGTGAGCTACACGAAGCGCGACGTCGGCGCCGGGTTCAGGCCCTACCAGATCGCCGTCACGAAGGCCGGCGATGTCGCGGTCGTGGGCAACACCGGCGCGGGCCAGGCCGGCGGAGGCGTGGACGTCGTCAACGCGATCGATCTCGCGGCAGCGGGAGGCCCCCGCACCGTCGCGCACGCCGTCGCAGGCCCGACGGTCGAATCGGTCGCGCTCTCGCCGGACGGAAAATACGTCGCCGCGATGGTGATGAACGGTTCGAGCGCGCCGAAGGCGTCGCCCGCCTTCAACGATTTCGGACTGCTGAAGGTGTTCGCGCTCGCGAAGGGCAGCCTCACGCCGGCGGCCGAGGCGAGGATCGGCCACTGGTGTCAGGGCATCGTCTGGAGCGCGGACGCGAAGACCGTCGTGGTGGGATGCATGGTCGAGAAGGAACTGCAGGTCTTCGCGTTCGACGGCTCCCGCCTGACGCCGGCGCAGCAAGTCAAAGTGTCGGGCGGATCCGCGGCGCTCGCGGCCACGTACTGAGGCACGTCTCAGCGCGGCGTGAACGAGGCCGCACGGCGCGGCGCGAACGCGTACACATCGAAAGTGCAACGCCTGCTTCGGATCCCCCGGACGTCCCTGCCCTGGCGCGTTGGCCGCCGTGCCCTCCGCAAATGGAGCAAGGTCTGGGGCGGACCTGGACTGATCGCTTTGGCCAGTCTGTATCGCCGGACTGTCCTGAGGTCGACCCGCGCGATCGTCGTGGTCGGCTCTTTCGGCAAGAGCACGACGATGACCGTGATCCTGTCGGCGCTCGGGCTGCCGCGGCGCAACGTGGGGCGCAATACCCGGCTTGGAATCACGGCGGTCGTGCTCGGCACCCGGCCTTGGCACCGCCGGATGGTGGTGGAGCTGGGCATCAGCGGACCCGGGCAGATGGCGGGGCGCGCGCACGTCGTTTGGCCCGACGTGGTCGTCGTCACGTCCATCGGCAGCGAGCACAACCGGAGCTTCCGGACGCTCGAGGCGACGCGCCAGGAGAAGGTCGAGGCGGTGCGTGCGCTGCCGGCCACCGGGCTGGCGGTGCTGAACGGCGACGACCCCCACGTCCGGTGGATGGCCGGCGAAGCTCGAGCCCGCGTCGTGACCTTCGGCTTCGACGCCGCCAACGACGTCCGGGCCACCGATGTGGTGAGCGACGGGCTGCAAGGCACGAGGTTCACGCTCCACACGCCGAGCGGTGCGCGCGAGGTTCGAACGCGGCTCTTGGGCCGGCCGGCGGTGTACGCGGTGCTCGCGGCCGTCGCGGTCGCGAGCCACGAGGGCATGGCGCTCGACGAGGCGCTGGCGCGGGTGTCGGACTGCACGGCCGAACCGGGACGCATGGAGCCTATCGCTCTGCCGAACGGAGCGGTCGTGCTGAACGACGCCTTCAAGGCCAGTGAGGAAACCATCCACACGGCCCTCGACCTGTTCGAGACGTTGCCCGCGCAGAGACGGATCGTCGTGTTCGGAGGCATCGAGTCCCCCGGCCCGTCCTCGACCGCGCGCTATCGCCACATCGGCCAGCGGATCGGACGGGTGGCCGCTCAGGCCATCGTGTTCGATGTCGGAGCCGACCTCTCCCCGCTGCGAACCGGGTTGAAGCAGGGAGGCCTGGCGCCCGAGGCGATCGAGGTCGTGCACGACGTCGCCAAGGCGACCTCGCTCGTGTCCGATCTCGGCGAAGGCGATCTCCTGCTGCTGAAAGGCCGCCGCGTGCAGCGGCTGGAACGCATCGCGCTTGCGCTCCAAGGTCGTGATGTCCGATGCCGTGTGACGGCTTGTCCGTTGAACATGGCCGCCTGCCACACCTGTCGGCTGCTCGCCCGCGGCTGGTCGCAGGCATGATCACGCTCGGCCGCGTCTTCGGCCGGCGCCGGCGCGCCCTGCGTTCGCGGTACGTGCTGATCTTCAACCGCTGGCTGAGACCGGCACTGAGCTGGATGCTGGGCCGATATCGCCGCACGATCCTGCGCCGGACGCGTGTCGTCGCGGTCGTCGGATCGTTCGGCAAGACGACGGCGACGCGGGCGATTCTCGTCGCTCTCGGCATGCCGTATCCGCGTCGCGGACGAAATACCTGGCAGAGCATCGCCAGGGGGCTGCTCACCACCCGGTCAGGCCAGCGATGGGCGGTGCTGGAAGTCGGAATCGACGGTCCCGGTCAGATGGCCCCCCGAGCCCGCATGCTCGGGCCGGACGTCGTCGTCGTGATGTCGATCGGCAGCGACCACAGCCGGAGCTTCAAGACGTTGGACGTGACCCGCCACGAGAAGGCCGAGATGGTGCGCGCGCTGCCAGCGTCGGGGCTCGCGGTCTTGAACGGCGACGATCCGAACGTTCGCTGGATGGCCGGCGAGACGCGCGCGCGCGTGGTGACATTCGGCTTCGGCACGGCGAACGACGTGAGAGCCGAAGAGCTGGTCGTCGAAAGCGTCCGCGCGACGCGATGCACGCTGCGGACGGCGGGGATCACTCGCATCGTGCGCACGAAGCTCCTGGGCAAGCCCGCGGTCTACGCGGTGCTGGCCGCCGTCGCCGTCGGGCTCCACGAGGGCATCCCGCTCGACGAGATGCTCGACCGGCTCGCCGCGCTGGGCCCGGCCGAAGCGCGGCTGCAGCCCGTTCTCCTCCCGGGAGGTGCGGTCGTGCTGCGCGACGACGTGAAGGCCGGAGAGGAAACGATCGACGCCGCGCTGGACGTCCTGGAGGCCATCCCGGCGCGGCGCCGGATCGTGCTCTTCAGCGGCATCGACGAGCCCGGCCCGTCGATCCGTCGACGGCACCGGCGGCTCGCGACCCGGATTGGCAGAATTGCCACCCGCGCCATCCTGGTCGAAATGGGTCACTCCATGACCTCGGTGCGAGCCGGCCTGAGGGACGGCGGCCTTTCGGCGGACGCGATCCATGTCGTTCGGCAGGCGAGCGAGGCGACCCGATGGCTGTCCGATCTGGGCGAAGGCGACGTCGTCCTGTTGAAGAGCCGCGCGGCACAGCGAGTGAACGGCCTCGTGCAGGCCCTCCGCGACGGCGACATCTCACGTCGGTGACTGCACGAGCGCACATGCTCGGACTGGCTCGCGCGCGGTCTCGAGGCTGGCGACGCGCTCACCGATCGGCGGTCACAGCATCCTGCTCCGGATCTCGGGCGGGGGGATCTCGCAGGTATTGGAGCGGCCCGCGATTCGATGCCGGATCCCGGCGACGATCCG
Source organism: Acidobacteriota bacterium (assembly GCA_020853395.1). Taxonomy (NCBI): domain Bacteria; kingdom Pseudomonadati; phylum Acidobacteriota; species Acidobacteriota bacterium. The sequence continues at coordinate 102,207 of JADYYY010000016.1, read as the reverse complement.
GTAGGCGGCGTCGCGGAGTGGCGTCGGCACGAGCAGCAGGGTCCGGGCGAGCGACCAGGGCCACGTCAGCCGCGCCGCGATGCGCAGCGTCGCGGTCGAACGCAGGTAGGCGCGTCCCTGTTCGATGAGGATGATGCTGCGGGCCGTGTCGCGGGTCAGCCCGTGTTCGGCGAGCAGCGCCGCGGCGCCCGGCGCCTGCGACGCACCGAACCTGAAGTACCGGCGCGGATCACGTCGCGCGATGAAGAGGACGGCCCGTTCGCAGAACGCGCACGTACCGTCGAACAAAACGATGCCGTGATCGGCCACGAGACGATCTTAGCGCCGGCAGGCGGGCGGCGCCGCTCGACGCGCGCACGGCGCGCGTCAGTTCAGCCGCGCGGTGAGGTCGGCAATGCGGCGGTCGAGCTCGGCCACGGCCTGGCCGATCACCCGGCGGCGGCCTTCGTGCGCGGTGTTCGACTGCTGACGCTCGAGGTCGAGCCTGGCGAGCCGGAGCGATTCGATCGCCTGCACCGTCTCCGCGGAAACGACGCGCCGCTCCTGCTTCTCGGCGCGATCGCGCGCCAGCTCCTCCATGCGTTCCTGAATCCTGGCCTCGGCATCGATCAGCGCTTCGCCGGCATCTCCCATACGCGTGGTTCCCCTCTGAAGAAATGAAACGTCGTGTCACGGGCGACCGGTCCGGTCGATCCGCAGCCAGACATCGTATCAAGTTCGGAGGACGGAACGCGCTACTTTCTGCGGAACTGCTCGACGAGGGCCGCCATGTCCTTCTCGCCGTCGCCGCGGCCGATCGACCGGTCGAAGAGCGTGAGCGCGTTGACGGCCGTGCTCACGTCCACCGAGAGGACGTGCGCTTCGGCGATCGCGTAGCGCAGATCCTTGGCGAGGAGCTTGAGCATGAAGTTGGGCGTGAAGTCGCCGGCCAGGATGCGGCTGGCGACGGTCTTGACGATCGGGCTGCCGGGCGCGCCGCTGACGAGCAGGTCCACGGCCTGATCGCGGTCGAGCGGGCTGCGTTCGATCATCGCCAGCGCCTCGGCGAGCGCCGCCACCTGGACGCCGCACAGGAAGTTGTTGATCAGCTTCATCAGGGCGCCGCTGCCGGTGGGGCCGAGATGCGTGATGGATCGCGCCATGAGGCCGAGCACCGGGCGCACGCGCTCGAGCGCCGCGGCCGAGCCGCCCACGAAGAAGTTCAGCTCGCCGGCGCCCGCCTGGTGCCGGCTGCCGGTGACCGGCGCGTCGAGGACCTCGAGCGAGACGGCCGCCGCGGCGCGGGCCAGCTCGCGGACCCACGAGACCGTGACCGTGCTCGACTCGACGAGCGTGCTGCCGGGCCGCGCACCGGCCAGCGCGCCGTCCGGCCCCAGCCACACCGCGCGCGACGCCGCGTCGTCGCTCACCATGCTGAGCACGACCTGGGCGCCGGCCGCCGCCTGCCGCGCCGTGTCTTCGCGCGACGCGCCCAGCGCGACGAGCGGTGCCGCGCGGTCCGGCGACCGGTTGTAGACGACCAGCGGCACGCCGGCGTCCAGGAGGCGCCGAGCCATCCTGGATCCCATGATGCCCAGTCCCAGCAGCGCGACGGTCGGTCGTGTCATCGTGTGCGTCCGTTCAACCCCGGCCGACGAGCGGCATCTTCGTGGCCATGACGGTCATGAACTGCACGTTCGCCTCGAGCGGCAGCGACGCCATGTAGAGGACCGCGCGCACCACGTGCTGCACGTCCATGACCGGCTCGACGGCGACCGCGCCGTTCGCCTGGACGATGCCGGCCGACATCCGGACGGTCATGTCCGTGGCGGCGTTGCCGATGTCGATCTGGCCGCAGGCGATGTCGTGCGTGCGGCCGTCGAGCGACGTGGACTTCGTCAGGCCCGTGATGGCGTGCTTCGTGGCGGTGTAGGGCGCGGAGTTGGGCCTCGGCGCCATCGCCGAGATCGATCCGTTGTTGATGATCCGGCCGCCGCGCGGCGTCTGGCGCTTCATCAGCGCGAACGCCTGCTGCGTGCAGAGAAACGGGCCGGTCAGGTTCACGTCGACGACGGCCCGCCACTGATCGGCCGTGAGGTCCTCGAGCGGCACGGCCGGCGCGGCAATGCCGGCGTTGTTGAAGAGCACGTCGAGCCGGCCGAACGCCTGCTCGGTGGCCTCGAAGAGCGCACGCACGCTCGCCGGATTCGTCACGTCGGTCGAGACCGGCCGGGCATGTACGCCGCTGGCGCCGGCCGCCTGCGCTGTTCCCTCGAGCGCGTCGAGCCGCCGGCCGGCCAGCACGACCGCGTAGCCCTCCTGCAGCATCCCGATCGCGACCGCGCGCCCGATGCCGCTGCCCGCGCCCGTCACGATCGCCACTTTTCGCCCTGCGCTCACGCTCGACCGCCTCCGAGGCGCCATTGTGTCACGCACCGCGGCCGCCGATGCGCCGCGAACGCCCACTATCATCTGGAGATGGAACTCCGCGACTTCGGCAAGACGGGACTCCGCGTACCGGTCGTCGGCCTCGGCTCGTGGCGCACGCTCGACGTGGGGCGCGAGGGTGAAGCCCAGGCGATGCGCGTGGTCTCGGCCGCGCACGCGGCGGGCGTGCGCGTGTACGACTCCTCGCCGATGTACGGCCGGTCGGAAACGATCCTCGGCCGGGCGCTCGAGCCGTTGCGCCGCGACGCGATCGTCGCGACCAAGGTCTGGTCGTCCTCCTCGAGGCAGGCGCAGCAGCAGATCGACTTCTCGCTCGCGTGTTTCGGCGGCCGTGTCGAGATCTTCCAGATTCACAACCTGTTGGCGTGGCGCGAACGTCTCGAGAGCCTGAAGCGGCTGAAGGCCGAAGGGCGCGTCAAGGTGATCGGCGCGACGCACTACAGCCCGGGCGCCTTCGGCGAGCTCGAACAGGTGATGAAGACCGGCGAGATCGGCGCCGTGCAGATCCCGCTGAACCCGCGGGAGCGCGACGTCGAGCGGCGCATCCTGCCGCTCGCCGCCGACCTCGGCCTCGGCGTGATCGTGATGCGCCCCTTCGGCGAAGGGGCGCTCCTCCAGCGTCTGCCGCCGGAGACCGCGCTCCAGCCGCTGCGGCGGTTCGGCGTCGAGACGTGGGCGCAGGTGCTGCTGAAGTGGATCCTGAGCGATACGCGCACGCACGTCACGATCCCCGCGACGTCCCGTCCGGAGCGGACGCTCGAGAACGCCGCCGCCGGGCAGCCGCCCTGGTTCGGCACCGAGGAACGGCGCTACGTCGAGAAGCTGTTCGGCTGATCGCCGGCCCGGCTCGCCGCATTACACTACGCCGCATGAGCCACACCCTGCGGCGGCGGCGCGTCCTCACGTTCGTCGGCGTTGTCGTCTCGGCCGGGCTGACGCTCGGCGCCGCCAGGCTGGCGGGTCAGGACAGGCGCCCGGGCGACTACCCCCTCGGTCCAGACTCGCTGCCCCGCGCCGGCGTCCCGAAGGGCCGGCTCGAAGGGCCGTTCCTCTTCCGCAGCCGGATCCTCGCGAACACGGTCCGCAAGTACTGGGTGTACGTGCCGGCCGCGTACGACAGCTCGAAGCCGGCCAACGTCCTCGTCTTCCAGGACGGCCAGCGCGCGGTCAACCCGGACGGCGTCCTGCGCGTGCCGCAGGTGCTCGAGAACCTCGTGCACGCCCGCGCCATTCCCGTCACGATCGGCATCTTCATCACGCCCGGGCAGCGCGGCGACGAGTACCCGGACGCGCTCGGCACCGGCAACCCGAACAACCGCGCGCAGGAATACGACGCGCTGAACGACAGCTACGCGCGCTTCATCGTCGAAGAGATGCTGCCGGAGGTCGGCCGGACGTACCGGCTCACCGGCGATCCGGCAGGCCGCGCGATCGGCGGCGCCAGCAGCGGCGCGATCTGCGCGTTCACGGTCGCCTGGCACCGGCCCGACCAGTTCCGCAACGTGATCAGCCTCATCGGCAGCTACACGTCGATCGGCTACCGCCCGGCGCGCGACGGGCAACCGATGGTGCCGGGCGGCGATCTCTACCCGACGCTGATCCGGAAGCACCCGATCGAGCCGCTGAAGATCTTCTTCCAGGACGGCTCGAACGACCTGAGCAACGAGCACGGCAACTGGTTCCTCGCCAACCAGCAGATGGTCTCGGCGATCGAGTACGCGAACGCTGCCGCCGACGCCCGAAAGGTCTCTGGCCCGCGCTACCAGATGAAGTACGTGTGGGGCGACGGCAACCACTCCGACAACCACGGCGGTGCCATCCTTCCCGACATCCTGCGGTGGATATGGGACGACCAACCGAAGTGAGAGAATAGCCGGATGACACGATATCCCCTGGGCACGTCGGGACTGGAGATCACGCGGATCGGCCTCGGCAGTTGGGCGATCGGCGGATGGATGTGGGGCGGGCAGGACGACCAGCAGAGCGTCGAGGCCATCCATGCGGCTATCGATCACGGCATCAACTGGATCGACACGGCGCCCATCTACGGCTCGGGCCACTCCGAACGGGTGGTCGGTCGCGCCATCCAGCAGCTTCCGGCCTCGAAGCGGCCCCTCGTGTTCACGAAGTACGGCGAGGGGGACGACAGCTCGATCCGGCGGCGATCGGCCTCTCGGAGCGACGTGCTGGCCGAGTGCGACGCGAGCCTGAAGCGGCTCGGCGTCGACTGCATCGATCTCTTCCAGATCCACTGGCCGGCGCCGCAGGACATCGCCGAAACGGCCGGAGCCTGCGAGACGCTGCTCACCGCTGGCAAGATCCGGGCGATCGGCGTCTGCAACTACTCCGTCGCCCAGCTCGACGAGTGGCTCGCCACGGGCGTGCCGCTGCACTCGCTCCAGGCGCCCTACAACCTGCTCCGTCCCGCCGTGGGCTCCGCCCAACTGCCCTGGTGCGCGAAGCACAACGTCGGCGCCATCGTGTACTCGCCGCTCTTCCGCGGCCTGCTCTTCGGCACATGGCCCCGCGACAAGCAGTTCCCGCCCGGTGACGCGCGCGGCGAACACAAGGACTACCAGGGCGCGCGGTTCCAGCGGAACCTCGACGCGGTGGACGAGCTCCGGGCGCTCGCGGCCGAGAACGGCATGAGCTGCGCGCAGTTGTGCGTCGGCGTGCTCTTCCGCACGCCCGGCTTGACCGGCTGCATCGTCGGGGCACGCAACGCCAGCCAGGGCGCGTCGATTGCCGAGCTCGCGGTCGACGTGCCCGATGGCGTGGCAGCGGCCGTCGACGACATCACCGCGCGCTTGCGGCGCGATGTCGACGCGATTCCGGCGTAGCAAGGCCGACATCGCGGCCCGACGCCTGCGTCCGCCTCAGGTCTGCGGAAACGCCGTCTCGACGGTGGGAACGATCGCTGTGTCGAGCATGTCGTAGATCGCCTGCAGATGATCGTGACGTTCGGTCCCGGGCTCGGTGACCGACGTCGCGACGACGACCGTGCGGATGGCAGGCAGGACGAAGATGAACTGGCCGCCGTAGCCCCAGGCGAACGACGTCGGCACGCCGGCCGACGACCGCAGCCACCACCCGTACCCGTACTCCCGGCCGCTCCACGCCGACGTCGTCCGCGGGACCATCGACGTCTCGAGCCACGCCTCGGGCACGACCTGGCGGCCGCGATACCGCCCGCGGCCGAGGACGAGCTCGCCGATGCGAAGCATGTCGCGCGGCTTCATCGCCATCTCGTTGCCGCCGAGATAGATGCCCTGGGGATCGCGCTGCCACGGCGGCAGGTCGATGCCGAGCGGACCGGCCAGCGTGCGGCGCGCGAACTCGAACGTCGAGCTGCGCGTGGCTTTCGTCAGGATCGCCGACAGCACGTGCGAGCTGCCGGTGCTGTAGATCATCCGGCCGCCGGGCTCGTCGATCATCGGACGCTCGAGGACGAACCTCACCCAGTTCGCGCTCTGGACCCAGCGGCCGTAGTTGCGGCTGCTCGTGGACTCCAACCCCGACCGCATCGTGAGCAGGTCCTCGATCGTGATGGCCGCCTTCTCGGGCGCGCCCCGGACGTACTCCGGCAGATACCGCCCGACCGGATCGGCGATGCTGCCGATCTCTCCGCGATCGATGGCGATGCCGACGAGCATGGCGAGCACGCTCTTGGACGCCGACTTGATGTTCGCGGAGCGCGCGGCGCTCACGCCGTGGAAATAGCGCTCGACGAGGAGGCGGCCATCCACGGCGACGAGCAAGCTGCGCAGCCGCGGCAGCGCCGCCGCACGCGCGACCGCGTCGTCGAACGTCAACTGCTCGACCGGGACGGGCACGCGCGCCGCCCGCACGGGCGCCGATGTCGTGACGTCGACCGGCCGGAGCGGCACGGGAAGGAACCCGACGGCCAGCGCAATGCCGACGCTGGCGGCGGCGCCGGCCGCGCCCTGTCGCAGCAGATCGGATCTCATCGCACGCGGAAGACGACGTCGCGCCGCGTGCTGCGGCCGCCTTCGAGCGTGGCCGTCACGCTCATCAGGTACATGCCGGCCGGAAGCCCGTTCAGCGGCACGTCGCCGGCGAACGTCGCCGAACGGCCCGCGTCGAATCGGTCGGCGGGGATCGTCTCGGTCGTCCTGACGCCGGCCCGATCGTCGGCGCCGACGAGGCGCGTGTCGATCGTCACGGGGCCGAGCGGCGTCGTGCCTCCCTGGAACACGCGGAGGAACGTCCGGACGCGATCGGTCGCGGCGAACTCGCGCTGGGCGGTCGGCACGATCGGGATGACGCTGCCGAACGGGTCCGCGCGCGGCTCCGCGGCATCGGTGCCAAGGACGACGCTCGACATGATGATGCCGTTGCGCGACAGATCGGGAACGTCGAGCGGAACGTAGACCGATCCGCTGCTGTCGGCGACCTTGCTCGCCGCGTTGAACCTGACCTCGTAGTGTCCGGGAGGCAGCGCGAAGCGCGACCAGACTTCGTAGCGCACCGTATCGCCGGCCAGCGGCTCCAGCGTGAGCGTGCGGACTTCCTGGACCGGCTGGGTCGTGCGTCCCTGGCTGTCGGCGATGGTCCGAACGAGCGTCAGCGTCTCGGGCAACGGCTGGCGCGGCGCCGGCACTCGCACGCTCACGACCGCCGCGACCTCGATGTCGTTGCGCCGCGCGGCGGCCGCCACCCGGGCAACCGGATGGACCGCGACGCGCAGCACGAGCCCCTGCGGGTTGGGGAGCCCGGCGACGTTCAAGGGGTTCGACGAGGGCGCCTCGCGGCGCTCGTTCGCCACCGGACGCTGCTTGTCCGGCGCCCAGTAGCCGCCGCTCGCCCGCACGCTGACGTCGTCGCGCGCGTTGACCTTGACCTCGACACGCCGGAACTTGCCGTCGGGCTCGGCGTTCGAGGTCTCGTAGCCGACGAGGTAGTACGACGCGTTCTCGGCGAAGATCTGGTCGATCTCCTCCCGGACCGTCTCGGAGCTCGCCACGGCTCGTCCGCCCGTCTGGGACGCGGCGGTCTCGAGGAAGTCGTGCCGCAGCTCGACCTGCATGTGCGCGCTGAAGGTGTCGGCCGCCTGCGTCATGCGCCCGTTCACGACGCGCGATTCCTGGAGCAGGTCCGCGAACGCACGGCCGGCGCCCGGATCGATCGTGTTGATGTTGACGTTCGCCCGTTGCGCCTCGCGGTAGGTCGCCCGCAGCTCGTCGTAGAGCAGGCTCTGACACCGTGAGCGGCCGGACGAGAACGGGAGCGGCACGCCCACGCTCACGAAGAAGACCGCCTTGCGCTGGTTCGGCACCGTGGCGAGGCGCGACGTGACGGCGCGCAGCGCCGGCACCGCCGGACGCTCGCGCAGGCAGGGGTCCACGTTCAGCAGCGAGCTGTACCGGCGCATGTCCCCCTGCCTGGGGCCGACGGTGTCTGGGTCGAGCCATTCGTACTGCCGCTGCTCCGCCTTGAACCTGTCGATGGCGTCGTAGAGCTTCTGGCGGTCGTTCGTGAAGTCCTGCGTCTTGCCGGGATTCAGCGGAAAGACGATCGCGGCGAGATCGGTCGGCCCGAGCACGTCGACGATGTGCCGCGCGACGTCGCGCGTGGCGACCTGCATCGCGCTGTCGATCGGGATGTTCGCCTCATCGAGCACGATGGCGAGCGCGCGCCCGCCGTCGAGCTGATCGGCGAGGTCGTTGCCGGTGACGTCGCGCACGGTGTGGCGGATCCAGGCGCTCGTCTGCGCCGCCTGCTCGTCGGCGTTCACCTCCGTCACGGCCACGATGCGCTGGGGACGGCCGTTCTCGAGCACCGTGAAGTCGCCGGCGGCGAGGCCGCGCACCGGCCGGCGCGCCTTGTCGAGCACCGACACGTCGAGCCGGATCAGATCGACGCCCGTCCGGAACGTCTGCACGTCGTCCTGGCCCTGCCGCGCGAGCAGGACGACGCTGCACGCCAGGCCCGCTGTCAGAACCGCCGCCGGTGTCACCAACCGCCGCATCGCGTGTCTCGTGTGTCTCCAGTCTAAGCCAATGGAATCGCATCCGCCCACGTCCTGCCGCCGAACGTCGTGGCGCGGCATGTCTCGACGTGACGGTGCCGGCGCGGGTGTGGGCGACGCGGGCTGCGCACCATGGCACGGCTCGGATCGGACGGCGGCGCGCGCAGTCCGTATAGAATCAGACCGTTCCCATGCGGCGACTCGTTGTCGTGGCCGCGCTCGCCAGCCTGCTCCAGGCAGCCTCGGCGGCGCGCGGCCCGGAGTGTGAATTCACCGGCGTCCAGCGCGTGGTCGCGATCGGCGACGTGCACGGCGCCTACGACCAGCTCGTCCAGATCCTGCGCACCGCGGGTGTCGTCACCGATCGCCTGCGATGGTCGGGTGGCAAGACGCATCTCGTCCAGGTCGGCGACGTCGTCGACCGTGGCCCGGACTCGAGGCGCGTCCTCGATCTGTACCGGCGGCTCGAGGGCGAGGCCTCCTCGGCCGGCGGCCGGGTACACGTGCTGCTCGGCAATCACGAGGTGATGCGGCTCGTCGGCGACTACCGCTACACGACGGCAGGCGAGTACCAGGCGTTCGCGACCCGATCGTCCGCCGCGCTCCGCGCCGAGTTCGTGGACGCGGTGGAGGATCCGCAGCTCAAGAAACACTTCGCCAGCCAGCCGCTCGGCGCGCTCGAGATGATCCGCGCGTTCGGCGCGAGGGAGACGTACGGGGCTTATCTGCGCCGGCTGAACGCCGTCGTGCGCATCAACGACGTCGTCTTCGTGCACGGCGGGATCAGCCCGGCCGATGCCGCCCTCTCCTGCGGCGAGATCAACGACAGGATTCGCCGCGACATCACCGACGACATGGCGGCGACGACGGCGAACCCGGCAGAAGCGTGGTCGATGCGATCGGACGGCCCGCTCTGGTACCGGGGTCTCGCGCAAGGGCCGGACACCTTCGCGCCGGAGGTCGACGCCATCCTCGCGGGACAGCAGGCGCGCGCGATGGTCGTCGCGCACACGCCGCAGGAGTCGGGCCGGATCGCCGTGAAGTTCGGCGGCCGCGTGTTCGTCATCGACACGGGCATGCAGCCCGAGTACGTACCGACGGGCCGGCCGTCCGCGTTGGAGCTCGTCGGCGACGCTGCGACGGCCATCTATCCGCAAGGCCGCGAGCTGCTCGGCCGTCTTCCGCCGCTCCCCGTACCCGCGGCGGCTGCCGCCCGCTGACCAGGAGGACGCATGCGACCGTGGATTGCCACGTTCGGACTGCTGACTGTCGCGCTGACGATGGGCCAAGTGCCCGCAGCGACGCAGGCGCCGGCGCCGGCCGGGTCGAACGCGCCGGCGGCCGCCAAGCCAGCCGGTCCGCCGGCATGGCCGAGCGCCGAGACACTCAACGCGCGGCGCGTGGACGCGGAGCGGCGCCGGCTGTTCCAGGACAGCCGCACGCTCGAGTTCACGCTGACGACGGACTTCCGCGCCGTCGATCGCGATCGCAACCCGGCCAGCACGCAGACGTTCCCCGGCACGCTCACCTTCACCGACGCCGACGGCACGCCGAAGTCCATGCCGGTGCGGGTTCGCGGGCGCGGTCACTCGCGGCGGAACCCGAAGCTCTGCGACTTCTCCCCGCTTCGCCTGGAGTTCGTGAAGAACCAGGTGGCCGGCACGCTGTTCGAAGGGCACAGCGCCATCAAGCTCGGCACGCACTGCCGCTCGAACGCCACGTTCGAGCAGTACGTCATCCGCGAGTACACGGTCTACCGCGTCCTCAACGTGCTCACGCCCATGTCGTTCCGCGCGCGGCTGGCGCGGGGCACCTACGTCGAAGGCGCCACCGGCAAGCCGATCGCCACGCGCCTGGGGCTCTTCCTCGAGGACGATGACGACGTGGCTCGGCGGCTGGGCGGACGGGTGTGGCAGGACCGCGGGCTCCGCTTCCGGCACGTGGACCAGGACTACTTCACGCTCGTCGCGCTCTTCGAGTACATGATCGGCAACACCGACGTGTCGCTCTATGGGCTTCACAACGTCGACGTCGTGGAGCGTCCCGACGGCCGCCGCTTCCCGGTGCCCTACGATTTCGACTACTCGGGCCTCGTCAACACGATCTACGCCGTGGTGGATCGGACGGTGTTCCACCACCGATCCGTCCGGGAGCGCGTCTATCGAGGTCCGTGCCGGCCGCTCGAGGAGCTTGCGCCCTACTTCGAGCGATTCCGCACCGCCCGCCCCGCGATCATGGCGCTCTACGATCAGCAGGCGGAATTCAACGACGCGTCACGGTCCCAGTCGAAGGCCTACCTCGAGGAGTTCTACAAGGTGATCGATTCGCCGGCCGCCGCCCGCGCCGCCTTCGTCAACGGCTGTGTGAAGGAAGGCATGATGTAAGGGCAAAGGGCGGGTGTTTCAACACTCGGCGCGCGCGGGGCCTGTCGCCGGACAGCCCCACGTGGTGCTCGGCGCGACGCGCGTGATCATGGGCGTCGCCTGCGCGCCACGCGGGACGGCCCCGTCCGGCGCCACCCACGCCGCGGGAGTTTTGAAACGCGCTCCAAAGGGAAGGGAGACCCGCACGCAGTTCTTGCCATGGTCCGCGCGGTGAACGTTTGCAGGAATTGCCAACCGGCGATGCCAGCGAAGGGATGCTCTGAGAAGATGCGTCGGCACGAGTCCTGCCGCACTCGTGGGCGTGGCGGAGCGGACGAGGCAGGACCTGGCGGGGCGGGCGTTCAACTTCTCGGTGGGCGTCTCGAACCTGTGCCGGCAGATGACGGCCAGGCATGGAGATGACGATCTGGCCCACATGGCCCGTCAATCCTTCCGAGCCGCCGCGTCGATCGGCGCGAACATCGAGGAAGGCCAGGTCGCCTTCAGCCGGCGCGACATGGCCACGAAGTACGCCATCGCCCTGCGTGAATCCCGCGAAACGCTGTACTGGCTGCGCCTGATCGCCGCCACGAGACCAGCCCTGACATCCGATGTCGAGCCACTCATAACCGAGGCCCGCGAGTTCGTAGCCATGCTCACCACGTCGGTCCGCCGGCTGCGCGAACGCTAGGCGCCTGCCTTACCTCTGCCCTCTGCCCTGCCTTCGCCCTCTGCCCTGCCTTCGTCCTCTGCCCTGCCTTCGTCCTTTGCCCTCTTCCCTCTGCCCTGCCTTTTCCCTTTTCCCTTCTTCCCTTCCTTTTCCCTTCCCCCTTTACCTTCGCCCTTTGCCCTCTGCCCTTTGCCCTGACAGGTCTCTTCTCACCTCATCAGTTGTCCTCCATTCACGTCGACCGTCGTGCCCGTGACGAAGCTCGCGGCGTCGGACGCGAGAAACGCGATGACGGTCGCGCACTCCATGGCGGTGCCGATCCGGCCCATCGGGATGTTCGCGACGAACGCGCGCATCGCGTCCGGCGTCGAGAACGTCTCGTGGAAGGGCGTGTCGATCACGCCCGGCGCGACGGCGTTCACGCGAATCCCCTGCGGCGCCAGCTCGCGGGCGAGCGACTTGGTGTGGGCCGATAACGCGGCTTTGGCGGCCGCATACGCGCCGGCGCCCGGCCCGCCGCCGCTCTGGCCGGCGATCGACGCCACGTTGACGATGGCGCCGCGACGCCGCGCGGCCATCGACGGCACGACGGCTTGCGACGCGAACATCGCGCTCTTGAGATTGAGCGCGAGCACCTCGTCGACGCGCTCCTCGGTCAGATCGGCGAGCCGCTGCCGGACGACGAGCGATCCTGCGTTGTTCACGAGGATGTCGATCGGGCCGAGCACGGCCGTCGTCTCGTCCACGAGCGCCCGCACGTCGTCGGTTCGCCGCAGGTCGGCCTTGAACGCCACCGATCGCCCGTGAGCGGCGACGATGCGATCGCGCGTCGCCACCGCGCCGGCGTCGTTGCGGTAGTAGCCAATCGCCACCGCGGCGCCGAGATCCGCCAGCACGAGCGCCGTCGCGGCGCCGATCCCGGACGACGCGCCGGTGACGAGCGCGATGCGCCCATGGAGATCGAGGAAGTTGGTCATGATCGGCGCTTATCGTCTCACGACGGCATCGCACTTCCTCTATACTCTGCGCACGCGAGGTGCTATGGCGACACAGCAGACTGAAGGACCCGACACGAACACGGCCACCGACGCAGGAGCGGCCGCGCAGCCGGCAGAGATGCCGGCACCGCCCGCTCCAGCCGCACGCAAGTCAGCGCCGAAACGCAAGGCCCGGCCGGCCAGGCCGGCGGCGCCGGCGGCGAGACCCGCCGCCCGCCGAGCCAAAGCCAAGCCCGCTGCCAGGAGCAGCAAGGCCGCGCCGCGAAAGGCCGCATCGAGGAAGGCCGCCGCGCCGCGGAAGGCCGCGAAGGCCGCCCGGAAAGCGGCTCCGGCCCGAGGCCGGTCGGCTCGCAAGCCGGTTGGCAAGCGAAAGGCCGGACGGCGCCGGTAGGCAGGTGTCGGTCGCCACACGGGTCACGGTTCGAGGACCCGTGTGGCGTCGTCGGGCGGATCGCCCTCCTTGCGCTGGACCTCGGCGATGGCCGGCGCGCTGAGCGCCCGGCGAAGCTCGTCCAGCTCTTCCTTCCGCACGGGCGCGCCCGACAGCACGCCGTACTGCAGGACGAGGCACGCCAGCAGCACTCGAAGTTGCGTGCGCCTGCGGGACGGCATCAGTCCTTCCTCCACGGGCTCATCAGCGCGGCTCCGCCTGGTTGCGTCGGCCGCTACCGGCGAGGCGCGATCGCGCGCTCGATGCGGCTCACGATCACGCCCGCAATCACGACGACCACCGCGCCGACGACGTTGTGCCAGAGGAAGGCGATGCGGGTGAACGACGCGACCCACGCGACCGCGCTCATGCCGGCAATCAGCCCGACGAACGCGCCGGTTCCGGTCGCCATCGGCACACCGACGGCCAGGATGAACACGCCGAGGATCGAGCCATAGAAGAAGGACCCGAACCGGTTGACGACCTCGATCAGCGAGCCCAGCGCCGCGGCCCAGACCGCCACCGCGCAGGCGAACAGCCCCCAGAGCCCCGTCGCCACCTTCGACACGATGAGATAGTGGCCGTCCGCTTCCGCAGGCCGGAACCAGCGCTTGTAGAAATCGATGACGGTGGCGGTCGCGAGCGAGTTCAGCTCGCCGGCGATCGTATCGGTCGCCGACAGCATGATGACGAGCATCAGCAGGCCGACCACGCCGGCTGGCAGCCGGGTGAGGATGAAGGTCGGGATGATGTAGTTGACGTCCGAGAACTGGCGATCGCCCGCCGTTTCGCGCACGAGCTCCGCCGCTCGGCGGCGCACATCGTCGACGGCGGCGTCCTGGACGCGGAGCCGGTCGGCGCCGAGCGCGGCGGCCATCGGGTCGCCGGCACGGCGCGCCTCGACGTACCGCTCCGCGGCCTGGCGCCTGGCGTCGTACGCGGCGCCGAACTCGAGCTCGAGCGCCGTGAAGGCGGGCGCCGCGGCGCTCTCCATGACCTGCCGGCTGTGCACGGCGCTGAAGATGAGCGGCGGGGCGTTGAACGTGTAGAACACGTAGACCATCACGCCGAGGAGGAGCACCAGCAACTGGAGCGGGATCTTCCAGTAGGCGCTCATCAGCAGCGAGCGCCGCGCCTCGTCGGCCGATCGCGCCGTGAGATAGCGCTGGACCTGGCTCTGGTCCGTCCCGAAGTACGAACAGAAGAGGAACAGCGCCGCGATCGTGCCCGACCAGAACGTGTACGGGTTGGCGAGGTCGAACGAGAAGTCGAACGTGCGCAGGCGGCCGGTCGCGGCTGCCACGCGCAAGCCGTCCGGGATGCTCACCCCGGCCGGAAACCCGAGCACGGCGACGGCGATCACGGCGACGAGGCCGATGACCGTGAGCGACATGACCTTCACGTCGGTCCAGGTGACCGCCTGCACGCCGCCCACCATCGTGTACACGACGGCCGGGATCGTGATGACGAGCGCGGTCGCCGTCAGGTCCCAGCCGAGCACGAGCGAGAGCACGACGGCCGGCGCCGAGACGACCGCGCCGCACGACAGCCCACGCGAGAGCAGGAACAGCAGGCTGGTCAGGCTGCGGGTCTTGCCGTCGAAGCGGCGCTCCAGGTACTCGTACGCGGTGTAGACGCCGGAGTGGTAGAAGAAAGGAACGAGCGTGACCGAGAGCACGATCATCGCGAGCGGCAGCGCGAAGTAGAACTGGATGAACCGGATGCCGTCGGTGTAGCCCTGTCCGGTCGTGCCGATCATCGTGATCGCGCTGAGCTGCGTGGCCATGACCGACAGGCCGGCGGCCCACCAGGGGATCGATCGATTCGCGAGGAAGTACCCGGCGAGCTGGCCGCTGTCCTTGGTCCGGCGCATGCCGTCCCAGACGATCCAGCCCATCACGCCGACGAGGACGATCCAGTCGAGCGCGTGCATGTCAGGCGCGAGCGGTGGGGCGCCCTGGCCCGAGGAACGACCGGCGCCGCCGCATCACGAGAAGTACTGCTGGAAAGCGAACAGGCCGGCGAGCGTCAGGAGCCAGACGGCGAGCACCCTCCAGTAGCTGCGCTGGATGCCGGTCATCGCCGCCATTCTACGAGAACGGCGCGCCCGGCCCAACCGTCAGGCTGGACGCGCCACGCGCCGGGCCGAATGGTACTTGCGGCTCCAGTAGCGGTTCTCGAGGCTGGAAACCGTCACCCCGCGTCGCCCGGACGCCTGGGCGAATTGCCCGCCGCCCAAGTACACGCCGACGTGACGGCTCTTGAAGAACGGGCCCATGCCCTGCGTGCGGAAGAAGATCAAGTCGCCTGCCCGTAGCGTCTTGCGATCGACCTTCGTGCCGAGCTGCTCCTGCTGCTCGGCCGTCCTCGGCAGCTCGACGTCGTACACGGCCTGGTAGAGGACGCGTGAGAACGCCGAGCAGTCGATGCCGGATCGCGACGTGCCGCCGAGCTTGTACGGGGTCCCGCGCCAGGTCTCGGTCACGTCGCGCAGGCGGCGTTCCGGCTCGCTGACGACGTGCGGCGACATCGGCACGACGGCGCCAGTCGCCGCCGATGGCCGGTACGCGCTGCCGGCCTCCGGCACGGCGCCGCGGCCTGCCCGCGCCGCTGCACGCTCTTCGCGCGCTTCCTCGAGCCGCGCGAGCACGTCCGGGTCGATGCGGCGTGCGCCCTTGTAGGCGCGCGACCACTTCGGGTCGGTGAGCTTCACGACCCGCACGGCCGACCCGCGCACCGCGGCGACGATCTCGCCGCCGCCGAGATAGAGCCCGGCATGACGCTGGCTCACGATCTGGCCGATGCCGCCCGCGTCGTAGATGACGATGTCGCCGGGCTCGAGCTTGTCGCGGGCGACGGCTTGCCCCATCTTCTGCCAGTCGTTCGGCTCGCCCTCGAGATCGGTCTCGTAGATCGCACCGTACACCTCGCGGACGAACTCGTCGTTGCCGATGCCCTCGAACGTCTTGCCGCCCGTGCGATAGAGCACGCCCGTCCAGGCCTGCGCGATGTCGCGCAGCAGCCGGGCGCGGTCCGAGCCGTACGTGGCGAGATCGAAGACGGGCGGCGCCACGGCGCCGCTCGGCACCCGCCGCGCGGTCTTGTACTTCGACGACCACGTCGGATCGCTCAGCCTGACGATCGTGACGCCGCTCTCTTTCCGCGCGAGCGCGACGTCGCGCCCGCCCAGGAAGAGGCCGACGCTGTGCGATCGGAACGGGCCGAAACCGCTGCCCTCGAAGAAGACGAGGTCGCCTGGCTGGAGCGCATCGCGCTCGACGAGCTTGCCCGTGCGGACCTGCTCGTCGTAGGTGTCGGGAATGTCCGCGCCGAGCGTGACCTTGACGACCGCGCGGACGAAGCCGGCGTTGCCGATGCCGCGCCGTGTCTGGCCGTTGTCGCGATAGGGGACGCGCTTCCAGGCCTCGACCTCCGTGCGCAGCGCCGCTTCGCGATCCACCGGCGTACCGGGAGGCGTCGTCGAGAGCCCGTCTTCCGGCACGTCGAGCGACGCCGCGCCCGCCGGCTCGGCCGCAGGTGCCGGCGGTGCGGCGTTATTGGGTGCGACGTTGGGCACGACTTTGGGCACGACGGCAGCCGCCGGACTCGATCCAGACGCGACCGCCATCGCCGGCGGCGCGCCGGCAGCGGGCGATGCCGCTGGCGTCACGCCGGCAGCCGCCACGGCCGGCGGACTTCCTGGCGCGGGCGTCGAAGGTGGCGCACACGCCGCGGCGCCCGCGACAAGGAGTGCGGTCGCCTGGAAACGGCGTCGCCGGGGCACGCTGAGCCTCATCGTCGTGGCCGCTGCAGTGTAGCGCCGGCCGGCCTGCCCGCCGACCCCACGAACGGGCCAGAGGGCTCGGGGCGTCAGTTCGACCCGCTGGTCGCGCGCCGCTCGCGCGCGGCCCGATACGCGGCGACATCCCGTGCAGCGCGGGTTTCGACGCCCGGCTTCTGCAGGAAGCCGAGATCGCGGACCCAGTCGACGAGCCGCACGTGCCACGTGCCGAACGGCGTGCCGTCCCGGTCCTTCATGCCGTTGGCGTGGACGCCATTCCCGTAGATGTGCATCTCCAGGTTGGGCACGCGCGCCTTGAGGAACGCCGCGAAGAGCTCGTCGGCCCAGATGGCGTGCTGCGCGTCGCCCGAGCCGGCGCTCGTGATGAAGACGGGCGGCGCGTCGGCGGGGATCGCGGTCCCCGGGTTCCGCGCGAACGGCGTCGGTCCCGGATAGACGAGCACGACGAAGTCCGGCCGCGCGCTGATGCCGGCGAGCGGGTCCGCGGCGCTCGCGTTCGCGGCCTCGAACGCCGGGTAGCTCACGGCCGCGGGCGCTGCCAGCTCGGCGCCTGCCGAGAAGCCCATGATGCCGATCTTCCGCGGATCCACCTGCCATTCCTGGGCACGGGCCCGCACCATGCGGATCGCCTGCTCGGCGTCGTAGACCGCGTCGGTCTGGGCATCGTAGCCATCGCGCCGGAGCCGGTTGCGCAGGATGATCGTGCCGACGCCGTACTGGTAGAAGAACGGCACGAAGTCGCTGCCCTCGGTGCCGACGTTCAACGTGTTGTGTCCGCCTCCGGCGACGAGGATGACGACGGCGCCGGTGCTGGTGCCTCGATCCGCCGGGTGGAACTCGATCGACGGGTTGTGGATGTTGACGATGCTCTGGATGCGGCCGGGGACGTTGGCCGTCATGTTGTAGACCTCGGGTTCGCGAACCCGGTCGGCCTTCAGGAACGGAGAGCCGGGCGGGTACAGCGTCACCACCACGCCACCCGGCAGGATGGCTCGCGGCGCGTACGGCCCGGCCGTCGCCGGACCGGGCTCGGGGATCGACTGCGGCGGCGGCGCCGGGGTCAGCCCGGCGGGCAATTGTGCCGCGCCCGCGGCCGCCGACAGCGTGATCGCGAACGTGACGACGAGTGCAGAAGGCTGCCTGTGTCTGCGCATCGGACCTCTCGATCGGCCCTGGTCTGTGATAGGGTGGCAGGCATTCTACGCCAGACCGAACGGCCGGACGCGCCATGTCAGGAGCGCGCGGCGGCTCGTGCAGGGTGCCCGGATGATGCGTCCCGCAAGCCTCCGACTGAGCGCAGCCATGGTCGCCGTCGTGTCGGCGGCCCTGGCCGTTCGAGCCGGGCAATCCACACCGGGCAACGCCGCCGCATCCGCCGGCGCGCGCCCCGCGCCGGCCGTGAGCCATGCGCCGGCGGGCGAACGTACGGCGCCGGGACGTGCGCCGGCGGCCGCGGCCTCGGTGGGCACGACGGCGAAGACGACGGGGCGCCCGCCCGAGGCCGCGCCGCGGCTGACGGCCGCCGAGTTCGCGCGCGACGTCGAACCGGTCCTCACGTACATCTGCTCGCAGTGCCACAACCGAATCGCGAACGCCCCGATCGAGACGTACCTCTGGCCGGAGTCGATTGACACCCACCGCAACGAGTGGGAAACGATCCTCGCCAAGGTGCGGTCGTACGAGATGCCGCAGCCGGATCCCAACTTCGAGCCGCTCGAGGAACGCGACCGCGCGGCGATGGTCGCGTACCTCGATCGCGCCTTCGAAGAGGCTGACCTTCGGATGCCACCCGATCCGGGGCGCGTGACGGCGCGCCGGCTCAACCGCGTCGAGTACGGCAACACGATCCGCGACCTGCTCGGCATCGACTTCGACGCCGCCGAGGAGTTTCCGCCCGACGACTCGGGGTACGGCTTCGACACGATCGGCGACGTCCTGACGGTGTCGCCGACGCTGATGCAGAAGTACCTCGCGGCCGCCGAGCAGATCGCTTCGCGCCTCGTCGGCGGCGATCCCCTGCCGTCGCCGGCGATCTTCACGCGGCGATCCAAGGTGCGCCGCATCGGCGACAACGCCGTGGAGCTGTCGGACGTGCTCGCCCACGACGCCGAGTACATCGTCAAGGTCGCGATCACCGGGCACCGCGGCGAGGCGGACCCGCCCGTCACGGTGCGGATTTCGGTCGATGGCCGGCCGATCCGGACGGCCCAGGTGCCCGTGCAGATCAGCGCGGTGAACCGGCAGGGCGGCGCCACGCAGCGCGCGGTCGAGGAAGCCCGCGTGTTCCTCACGGGCAACCGCCATGTGTTCCGCGCGGAGTTCGTCGACGACACCACGCTCGAACGGATACCGGTCGCCTCGCGCCGCAACCCGGCCCAGAACATCTATCCGGAGTTCATCGACGTCGCCGGCCCGTACGCCCCGGCGTCGCCCGTCGCGGCCGCGAACCCCGCGCTCGTCTGCCCTCCGGATCAGGGGCGCGGCTGCGCCCGCCGCATCCTCGAGGCGCTCGCCCATCGCGCGTACCGGCGGCCGGTGACCAGGGCCGACGCCGACGAGTTGCTCGCGGTGTACGACCGGGCGCAGGCCGCCGGCTACGGCCCGCGCCAGCGCCTGCAGTTCGCGCTCACGGCCATGCTCGTGTCGCCGTCGTTCCTGTTCCGCATCGAGCGGGATCCCGCGCCCGGACGGATCGCGCCGCTGCGAGACGTCGAGCTGGCCTCGCGGCTGAGCTACTTCCTCTGGAGCTCGATGCCGGACGAGCCGCTGCTGCGTCTCGCCGAGTCGAACCGGCTGCACGAGCCCGCGGTCCTGCGCCGTGAGGTCGCGCGCATGCTGGCCGATCCGAAGTCGCGCGCGCTCGCCGAGCACTTCGGCAGCCAGTGGCTCGAGACGCGAAGCCTCGACGCCATCACGCGCGATGCCGAGCGCTACCCGGAGTGGACGCCGGAGCTGCGCGACGCGATGCGGACGGAGACGACGATGTTCTTCGACGCGATCCTGCGCGGCGACCGGCCGGTGACCGACTTCATCGACGCGAAGTACACGTTCCTCAACGAGCTGCTCGCCCGTCACTACGGCATCGGCGACGTGAAGGGGCCGGAGTTCCGCCGCGTGGAGCTCTCGACCGACCAGCGCGGCGGCGTGTTCACACAGGCCAGCGTGCTGACGGTCTCGGCCTATCCCACGCGGACGTCCGTGGTGCTGCGCGGCAAGTACCTGCTCGAGAACGTGTTCAACACGCCGCCGCCTCCCCCGCCGGCCGACGTGCCCGCGCTCGACGAGGCGGCCGTCGGCACGGCCGGCACGCTGCGCCAGCGCATGGAAGCACATCGGACGCAGGCGATCTGCGCGAGCTGCCATACGCGCATGGACCCGCTCGGCTTCGCGCTGGAGAACTACGACGCCACGGGCAAGTGGCGGACCGGCGACGGCAAGTTCCCGATCGACTCGAGCGGCGCGTTCCCGAACGGCCGCACGTTCTCTGGGCCGGCCGAGCTGAAGGCGCTGCTGCTCGAGAGCGCGCCCGATTTCACGAAAGGGCTGGCCGAGAAGATGCTCACCTACGCGCTCGGCCGCGGCGTGGAGCCGTTCGATCGCCCCGCCATCCGCGCCATCGTCCGGCAGACGACGGCCGCGGAGTTCCGGCTCCAGGCGCTCGTGCTCGCCATAGTCGAAAGCACGCCGTTCCAGCAGCGCCGCGGTCCGGCCCGTCCGGCCGCGGAGGAGGCTCGACGTCCATGATCGCCACGCGCAAGACGCTCTCCCGCCGCACCGTGCTCAAGAGCATGGGCGCGGTCATCAGCCTGCCGTTCCTGGACGCGATGACGCCCGCGTTCGCGCGGACGAACGCGGCGCGCCCGCTGCGGCTCGCGTGGTTCTACCTGCCGAACGGCATCGACATGCGCGGCTGGACGCCCGGCGCGGAGGGCGCGCTCACGGCGCTGCCGGAGATTCTCGCCCCGCTCGAGCCGGTGAAACAGGACGTCCTCGTGCTGTCGAATCTGACGACGCACTGGGGCCGGCCGCTGCAGGCGGGTGCCGGCGACCACGGCCGCGCGCTCGGCTCCTACATGACCGGCGTCGAGGTGTACAAGACCGCCGGCGCCGACCTGAAGCTCGGGATCTCCGCCGATCAGATCGCGGCCAACGCGATCGGCCGCGAGACGCGATTGCCCTCGCTCGAGCTGGGCCTCGAGGAGGCCAGGCTCGCCGGCAACTGCGACAGCGGCTACTCGTGCGCGTACGCGTACAACGTGTCGTGGAAGACGCCGACCCAGCCGCTCCCGCCCATCTCGGATCCGCGCCAACTGTTCGAGCGGCTCTTCGGCACCGACGTCGCCGAACCGCCGGAAGCGCGGGCGCGGCGCCTGTCGATGCGCCGCAGCATCCTCGATGGCATCCTCGACAGCCGCCGCGGCCTGGAACAGACGCTCGGCGGCAGCGACCGCCGCAAGCTCGACGAGTACCTCACCTCGGTGCGCGAGATCGAACGGCAGGTGGCCGTGGCCGAGACCGAGGGGATGGTCATCGATCCGGGAATGGAGAAGCCCTTCGGCGTGCCGGCGGAGTTCCCCGACTACTTCCGGCTGATGACCGACATGCTGATCCTGGCGTTCAAGGCCGACGTCACGCGCATCTCGACGCTGCTCGTCGGCCGCGAAGGATCCGTGCGGGCCTATCCGGAGATCGGCGTCGCGGACGGCCACCATCCGCTCACGCACCACATGGGCAACATGGACATGCTCGAGAAGGTGCGGAAGATCAACGTGCTGCACGCGACGCTCTTCGCCGAGTTCCTGAAGAAGATGAAGGCCACGCCCGACGGCGACGGGTCGCTCCTCGATCACTCGCTCGTCTGCTACGGCAGCGGCCTGTCGGACGGCAACGTCCACACGCACGATCGGCTGCCGACGCTGCTCGCCGGCCGCGGCGGCGGCCTCGTCTCGCCAGGCCGGCACATCGTGTATCAGCGCGAGACGCCGGTGACGAATCTCTTCGCGACGATGATCGAGCACGCCGGCGTCCGCGGCGAGCACGTGGGCGATTCGACCGGCCGGCTGAACGGCTTGTCGCTGAGCTGAGCATGGCCGCGGCATGATCGACGCGAGCCCCCAGCAGGGGCGCGGCCCGGCCGGGCCCCCGCCCATCGGCGTCGTCTACGTCACCGCCATGCAGCGGCCCGACGCGGCGCTGGCCCTCGCGATGCTCTGCGCGATGGCCGACCAGCGCCTGGCGCGCGTCGGATCCGTCTGCGTCTCGGGCGCGGGATTCGAGGCCGCGGTCTTCTGCGACCTCATCGTGCGCCTCTTCGTCCCGAACGAACGCAACGGCAACCAGGCGCTCGCCGTCGGCCTGACCGTGTCGGAGCCGATGCCGGCCGACCCGCCGATGGTCAGGGCGGCGGTCGCTCGCCGGAACGGCGCGGGCGAACCGCTGTACCGGCGCGGCCTGCAGCGGATCGCCGACACGTCACAGGCCGAGGCGGTCATCCGCAACGGCGTCACCTTCAGCGCCGAGTCGGTGGTCGTGCTGAGCGCGCCGGCGACGTCGCTCGCCCGCACGCTCGACTTGCCCGGCACCCGCGAGGAGTACGCCAAGCGCGTGAAGCGCCTCGTCGTGACCGACACGTCCGCCGTGCGTCAGGATCTGCCGGCGCTCCTCCGGATCTTCTCGGACTGGCCGACGCCGATCGCCGTGTGCGGCGCAGACGTCGGCGCGAGCTTGAAGGCAGGCACCGACGTGCTGGACCAGGCGTTCGCCGGGTTCCCGGCGCATCCGGCGGTCGACGCCTATCGCGCGTTCAAGACGCCGCCGTACGAGGTGCCTCTGGACGATCTCGCCGCCGTGCACTATGCGGTGAAGCCGGAATCGGGCCTCCTCGATGCAGGCGCGGCGGGCAACGTCAACCTCGGTCCTGGCGGCGCGTTCGCGCACACCGCCGGAGCCGGCCGGAGCCGCATGTTGTCCGTGGCGGCTGGCAAGGCACCCGAGGCGCGCGCCGCGCTGCTGAAGCTCGCCAGCGCCACGCCGGCGCCGCCGGCGCCCGCACGGGGCAGATGACACGAGCCCGAGCGCGCCGAGGATCCAGATCGACCGGGTTTCGAAAGGAGGCGGAGCGCACGCTCCGACGTGAACACATGCGACACATCCGATTCAGAGGGACACTGCCGTTGCTGACGCTGCTCGTGCTGGCGCCGCATGCCGTGTTCGCCCAGGCGGCGGACCTCGGCGGCTCGATCAGGAACTTCCTGCGGGTCAACACGGAGTTCTGCACGGGCGGCCAGCCGAAGCCGGAGGCGTTCGCGAAGCTGAAAGCCGAAGGCGTCAAGGCCGTGCTGAACCTGCGCACGCCCAGCGAGTACCGCATGGAAGAGGAAATGCAGGCCGTCAAGGACGCCGGCCTGAAGTACTTCAACATCCCGGTCGTGTTCCCGGACGCGCAGCCCGAACAGGTGGACGCGTTCCTCACGCTGACCGACAGCCCGTCGAACCGCCCGATGTTCATCCACTGCACCGCCGCGGTGCGCGTCGGCGCGTTCTGGATGATCCGGCGCGTGCTCCGCGACCACTGGACGGTGGACGCGGCCGCCGAGGAAGCCCACAAGATCGGGCTCAACAACAAGCGGCTCGAGGACTTCGCGCGCAAGTACATCGCCGATCATCAGCCGCCGCTACCGGCCAACTAGCGCGAGGGACCGCGCCGGCGCGGGCGCCACGATACACTTTCGTGATGCCCGCGTCCTTCGATCGTCTGCTCCAGGCGTATGGCGACCTCGTCGTGCGGATCGGCCTCGACCTGCGCGGCGGGCAACGGCTCCTGATCGTCGGGCCACTGGCCAACGGCGGTGCGTCGCTCGAGGCCGCGCCGCTCGTGCGCGCGGTGGCGCGCAGCGCGTACGAGGCGGGCGCCGAGCTCGTGGAGGCCGTCTGGGGCGACGAGGCGCTGCAGCTCGTGCGGTTCGCGCACGCGCGCCGCGACACCTTCGGCGCGTACTCGGGCTGGTTGCCGAAGGCGCTCGTCGAGCACGTGGAGGCCGGGCACGCCGTGCTCTCCATCTACGCGAACGACCCCGACTACCTCAGCGGTCAGCCAGCCGATCTCGTCGGAGCGCTGCAGCTCGCCACGGCGCGCAGCGTGCGGCCGTTCCGCGAGCTGCTCTCCCGCAACGCCGCGCCCTGGTGCGTCGCCGCGGCCGCCGATCCCGGCTGGGCCGCCAAGGTCTTCCCCGATGCGCCCGCGGCCGAGCAGATGCCGCGCCTGTGGGACGCGATCTTCCGGCTCTGCCGGGTGGACTCGGCGGATCCGGTCGCCGCGTGGCAGCAGCACCTCGCGGAGCTGGCGTCGCGGCGTGACGGGTTGAACCGCGCGCGCTATCGCGCGCTCCGCTATCGCGGTCCCGGCACCGATCTCACGCTCGGGCTCCCGGACGGCCACGTCTGGGTGGCCGGCCAGTCCGCCAGCCGGCAAGGCATCCGGTTCACCCCGAACCTGCCGACCGAGGAGGTGTTCTCGGTGGCGGATCGGCTGCGCGTGGATGGCACGGTGCGCGCGACCAAACCGCTCGTCCACGGCGGCACGGTCATCGAGGACTTCACCCTCCGCTTCGAGCACGGCCGCGTCGTCGATCTGCACGCGCGTACGGGTGAAGAGATGCTGCGCCAGCTCGTCGCGACCGACGAGGGCGCCGCCCGGCTCGGCGAGGTCGCGCTCGTGCCTCACAGCTCGCCGGTCGGACAGTCGGGGCTGCTCTTCTACAGCACGCTGTTCGACGAGAACGCCGCGAGCCATCTCGCGCTCGGGTCGGCCTACCGGTTCACGCTCGAGAACGGCGAGTGCATGACGGACGAGGAGTTCGAGCGCGCGGGCGGCAACCGCAGTGCGGCCCACGCCGACTTCATGATCGGATCGGGCGAGCTGGACGTCGACGGCGTACGCGCCGACGGCAGCCTCGAACCGGTCATGCGGGCGGGCGAGTGGACGCCGTGAGGCAGACGTGGTCACACCCGCCGGCGATCGTCGACGAAGCTCGGAAATTCCTGGATGGCGTCGTCAGATCCTCCGCCGTTCCCTCAGCAGGGCGATCACGCGGCCGGCGGACTCCTCGGGCGACAGCTCGTCCGTTTTCAGCACCAGCTCCGCGCGTTCTGGCGTCTCGTACGGCGAGTCGATGCCCGTGAAGTTTCGCAGCTCGCCGCGCCGCGCCTTGGCGTAGAGGCCCTTGGGATCGCGCGACTCGGCGACGGCGAGCGGCGCGTCGACGAAGACCTCGAGGAACTCGCCGTCGGCGAGCAGGCTCCGCGCGAGCCGCCGCTCGGCGCGGAACGGCGAGATGAACGCCGTCAGCACGATCAACCCGGCGTCGACCATCAGCCGCGCGACCTCGCCGATCCTGCGGATGTTCTCCACGCGATCGGCCGGCGTGAACCCGAGATCCTTGCTCAGCCCGTGCCTGACGTTGTCGCCGTCGAGCAGGTACGTGTGCCGGCCCATGGCGTGCAGCCGCGCTTCCACCAGGTTGGCGATGGTGGACTTGCCGGCGCCGGACAGCCCCGTGAACCACAGCACGCACGGCTGCTGCTTCTTGAGGGCGGCCCGTGCCCGTCTGTCCACGTCGGTCGGCTGGGCGTGGATGTTGTGCGCGCGCCGCAGCGCGAAGTGCACGAAGCCCGCGCCGAGCACCGCCGCGCTGGCCGGATCGACGATGGAGAAGCCGCCCGTACCGAGATGCTCGCGCGCCGCGTCGAACGGCATCGGCCGATCGAGGCTGACGTTGCAGACGCCCACGTCGCCCACCGCCAGCGTTCTCGCGGCCGCATGCGCCAGCGTCTCGAGGTCGAACCGGTACTTCAGGTCGGTGACCTGCATCGGCACCGGATCGCCGCCGGCGGCCAGCCCATATCGACGGCCGGCGAAGAGCGGCTCACGGCCCATCCACACGATGGTGGTCTCGAACTGATCGGCAACCTCCGCCGGCGCCGCGGCCGCCGACAATAGATCGCCGCGCCGCACGCCGACCTCGTCGGCCAGGCGCACGACGACGGACGCGCCGGCCTCCGCTTCCTGCAACGACACGGCGCCAATCTCGATGCTGCGAACGGACGACTCACGCCCCGACGGCTGCGCGCGGATGCGGTCGCCGGGGCGAAGCACGCCCGACGTCAGCGTTCCGGCGATGCGGCACCCGCCCGGCTCGACCGCCACGTCCTCCACTGCCAGGCGCAGCGGCGTGGGCCGGCCATCGATGCGGTCACGGTCGAGCGCGTCGAGCGCGCCCGCGACCGACGGGCCGTGCCACCAGCCCATGCGCGCGCCGGCTGCGATCACGTTCTCGGCGTCGAGCGCCGCGACCGGGATGGCGATCGTCTCCGGCAGCCCGACGGCCGACGCGAACGCCACGCCGCTCGACGCAACGTCGCGAAAGCGGGACTCCGCGTAGCCGGCGAGGTCCACCTTGGTGACGACGAGGATCGCGGCCCGAACGCCGGCGAGCGAAGCGACCAGCACCTGGCGCCGCGTCTCGTCGACCATCCCGTGCCGCGCGTCGACGACGATCAGCACGGCGTCCGGCGCGGGTGCCCGTCTCGCCACCTCGTGCGCGAAAGGGCCGCCGGACGCCGAATCGGCGAGCTCGGTGAACGTCGAACCGTCCAGGGCGGGCGGCAACCGATCCCGCAGGCGATCGATCAGCGTGCTCTTCCCGTGCCGGCTGGCACCACACACGGCGATCCGCAGAGCGCGCGCACGGTGGCGATCGCGCGCGGCGCTCGAGGCGGGCACGACGGGTGGCGGGACGTCGGACATGTCGGCGATCTGCCGTCTGGACGTTCCTTGTACTGCATTCGCGCATCGAGAGCCAGCACGACCGCAGCAGCCGCGCGTCGTCGCGGCTGGCCTCGCGAACGGATCGGAGACGCCGCGAGGCTAGAATCTGCGGGATGCCCGACTTCTCCGCGAGCCAATGGGCGCTCGCCACGCTCGCTGCCGTCGGCGTCGGCATCAGCAAGTCGGGGTTCCCCGGCGTGCTGCTCCTCCACGTCATCGTCTTCGCGCTGCTGTTCGGCGCCCGCGCCTCGACGGGCGTCGTGCTCCCGATGCTCATCGTCGGCGACCTCCTGGCGATCGGGCGATTCCACCGGCACGTGCGCTGGGAGTACCTGTGGCGCACGATGCCGCCCGCGCTCGCCGGCATCGGCGCGGGCGTGTTCCTCATCAACTGGCTCAGCGAGGCCAGCTACGCGCCGGTGCTGGGCTGGATCATCCTGGCGCTCACGATCATGCACGTCCTGCGGCTGCAGAGCCCGGCGATCGCCGATCGCATGCCGACCGGACGGGTGTACGCCTGGTCGCTCGGCATCCTCGCCGGCATCACGACGATGCTCGCCAATGCCGGCGGGCCGGTGATGACGCTGTACCTGCTCGCGATGGGCCTCTCGAAGATGGAGTTCACCGGCACGATCGCGTGGTTCTTCTTCGTCATCAACGTGATCAAGGTGCCGCTCAGCGCGGGCCTGGGCCTGATCGACGTCCACACGCTGCTCTTCAACCTCGTGCTCGTGCCGGCGATCGTCGTCGGATCGGTCATCGGGCGGTGGCTGCTGCACCGCGTCTCACAGGGGGTCTTCGACGGGCTGCTGCTGACGTTCGCCGCCATCGCCGCGCTGCGGCTGATCGGCGTGTTCTGACGTCGAAGCGCGCGCGGCCCAGGATCCGCGCTCAGGCGCTCGGCCGGCGCTGCCGCCAGCGATCGACCGCGACCGCCAGGATGATGATGGCGCCGATGACGATCTCCTGGACGTAGTTCGGCACGCCGGTCAGCGTGCAGCCGTCGGCCAGCACGCTCATGAGGAACGCGCCGATGAGCGAGCCGCTGATGCCGCCGGTTCCGCCCGACAGGCTCGTGCCGCCGATGACGACGGCCGCGATGATGTCCAGCTCCTTGCCGATCGCCGTCGTCGGGTCGCCGACGGTCAGGCGGGCGAACTGCATCACGCCCGCGAGGCCGGCGAAGAGGCCCGAGAGCGTGTAGATGGCGACCTTCACGCGCGGCACCTGGATGCCGCAGAGCCTCGCGGTCGCCTCGTTCGATCCGATCGCGTAGGTGTGCACGCCGAACACGGTGCGGCGCAGCACGAAGCCCATCACGAGGGCGAGGCCGAACATGAGCCACGTGCCCCAGGCCATCGACAGCCAGGCAGGCTCCGGCGTCTTGGCCATCACGCCGGCGAGCCAGGCGGCGGGCGCGTCGATCTTCTGCTCCTCGGCGAGATACTTCGCGAGGCCCCGGGCGATGCCCATGCTGCCGAGCGTCACGATGAACGGCACGACGCGCAGGCGCGTGATCAGCACGCCGTTGACGAGGCCGGCGAGCGCGCCCGATGCCACGCCCGCGAGCGAGGCGGCCACGGGCGACCAGTCGTGGCGCAGGGCGAGCGCCGTGACGACCGAGGACAGCGCGATGAGCGATCCGACCGACAGGTCGATGCCGCCGCTCACGATCACGAACGTCATGCCGAGCGCGCCGAGCCCGACGATGACCGTCTGCGCCGCGACCGTCTGGAAGTTGTAGATCGAGAGGAACGTGTCGGGCACGAGCGCTGCGAACAGCGCCGACACGCCGAGGAGCCCGAGAAACGGTCCGACGAGCTGTCCCAGCCGCGCGCGCGATCGCTCAGGCATAGTCCGCCGCGGTCGCCGACTCCAGGAGGGCGGCCTCCGTCCACTCGGCGACCGGCCGGGCCGGGCCGAGCCTGCCGCGGCTCATCACCGCGATCCGGTCGCAGACGCCGAGCAGCTCCGGCAGGTAGCTGCTGACGAAGAGGATCGCCTTGCCCTGCCGGGCGAGCTGGCCCATCAGCCGGTAGATCTCGGCCTTGGTGCCGACGTCGATGCCGCGCGTCGGCTCGTCGAAGAGCAGGATGTCCACGTCGTGGTGCAGCAGCCGCGCCAGCGCGACCTTCTGCTGGTTCCCGCCCGACAGCTCTCCGACGGCCTGCGTCGCGTCGCGGTGCTTCAACGCGAGCGTCGCGGTGGTCTCGGCCGTCGCCCGGCGCTGCGCGGTTCTCGAGATCACGCCGAAGCGCGCGGTGGGCTTCGACAGCGTCAGGTTGTCGGCGATGGACATGTTGAGCGCGAGCCCTTCGCCGGTGCGATCCTCCGAGAGCAGGCCCACGCCCTGCGCGAGGCGATCGGCCGGATCCCTGCCGGCGTCCACGTCGCCGCCGATCGTCACGCGGCCGGCCCGGATCGGATCGAGGCCGAAGAGCGCGCGCAGCAGCTCCGTCCGCCCGGCGCCGACGAGGCCGGCGAGGCCGAGGATCTCGCCGTGGCGGAGCGTCAGGCTCGCGCGATCGGGCAGCCGCGCGCCCGACAGGCCGTCGAGCTCGAGGACGACCTCACCGGGCGTGTGCGGCACGTGCGGAAACGCCGACTCGAGGCTCCGCCCCGCCATCGCCTCGATGACGTGACGGATGAACGCCGCCTCGTCGCCGTCGCCCTTCGGCACCGTGCCGGACTCGACCGTGCGCCCGTCGCGCAGCACGGTGTACCGATCCGCGACCTGCCGGACTTCCTCGAGGAAGTGGCTGATGTAGATGACGCTCACGCCGCGCTCGCGCAGCCGGTCGATCACCTCGAACAGCCGTCGGGTTTCGCGCTTCGACAGCGAGCTCGTCGGCTCGTCCATCACGACGACGCGCGAGTCGCCGGCGAGCGCGCGGGCCACTTCGACGAGCTGGCGCGGGCCGGGCGGCAGCGCCATCACCGGCCGGTCCGGCGTGAGGCCGGGCTCGTCGAGCCATCGGAGCGCGCGCTCCACCGACGCGCGCTGCGCACCCCGGTCGACGACGCCCGCCTTCGACGGCTCGCGGCCGAGCGTGATGTTCTGCTCGACGGTGAGATGCGGCGCGAGCGCGAGGTCCTGGTAGATCATCGCGACGCCCTGGCGCCGCGCGTCGAGCGGGCCCTCGGGCGTGTACGGCTGCCCGCCGAGCTCCATCTCGCCGCTGTCGGGCCGATGGGCGCCCGACAGCACCTTCATCAGCGTGCTCTTGCCCGCGCCGTTCTCGCCGATGAGCGCGTGCACCTCGCCCGACGCGACGTCGAGATCGACGCCCGAGAGCGCACGCACCGGACCGAAGTGTTTCTCGATGCCGCGCATTCGCAGCAGGCTCGGGCCCGTCGCGTCCATTGCGGTCAGTTGAGGTAGGTCGCCAGGTCGGGATGGAGCAGCGTGCGGACGTCCGGCTGCTCCATGTTGTCCTTCGTGACCATCGTGGCCCCGGTGTCGACCCGCGCGGGGATGTCCTGCCCCTTGATCTTCTGCACGAGCAGCTTCACGCCCTGCTCGCCCATCGCGAACGGGTTCTGCACGACGAGGCCGTCGATCTTGCCCGCCTGCAGCCCCTCGATGAGCTTCGGGCTGGCGTCGAACCCGACCAGCCGCACCTTGCCGGTGAGCCGTGCCGCGTCGAGCGCGAGCATCATCGCGAAGGTGGTGGACTCGTTCGGGCAGAAGATGCCGTCGACGTCGCGATAGGTCGAGAGCAGCTTCTCGGCCACGGTGTAGGCGGTCTCGGTGGTGGGCCCGCCGTACTGGTTCGACGACACGACCTGGACGGTCGGGAACTTCTCCGCCATCGTCTTCATGAAGCCGGACTCGCGCGCCATCGTGCTGGCGGAACCTTCCTGGTAGCGCATCATGATGACGCGGCCCTTGCCGCCGAGCACCTCGCCGAGCCGCTCGCCGCCGAGGCTTCCCGCCTTCTCGTTGTCGGTCGCGACGAAGCTGACGTGGCCGTCCCACTGCACGCCGGAATCGAAGACGAGCACGGGGATGTTCCGGCCGCGCGCCTCGGTCAGCGCGGGCACGATCGCGCGATCGTCGAGCGGCGCGACGACGATGCCGTCGACCTTCTGCGCGACGAAGGTCTCGACGACCTTGATCTGCTCGTCGCGGTCGTCCTCGCGCACGGGCCCCTTCCAGATGATCTCGACGCCTGCGTCGCGGCTGCCCTTGACCGCGCCCGCGTGGACCGACTTCCAGAACTCCTGCGTCGTGCCCTTGGGGATGACCGCGATCCGGAGCGTGGTCGATGCGCCAGGACCGCCGGAATTCGCGCCGCCGCCGCACGCGGCGACCAGGCCGGCGGCCAGAAGACACCACGAGACGGTCCGGAATGCTCGCGTCTGCATCCCGGTAAGATAGCCGATCTGCAAAGATCCGAGGAGACCGTGCGCATCGACAGCCATCAGCACTTCTGGCGCTACTCGGCCGCCGCGCATCCGTGGATCACGGATCGCATGGCCGCGATCCAGCGTGATTTCCTTCCCCCCGATCTCGCCCCGCATCTCGGAGCCGCGGGCTTCGACGGATCGGTCCTTGTCCAGGTCCTCCAGAACGTCGAGGAGACTCGCTGGCTGCTGCGCCTCGCCGACGAGCACCCGTCGATCCGCGGCGTGGTCGGCTGGGTCGATCTGTGCTCCGACGAGGCCGTCGTCCAGTTGGACGAGCTCAGCCAGCATCCTCGTCTCGTCGGGGTGCGTCACATCGTGCAAGCCGAGCCGGACGGGTTCATGTTGCGCGACGACTTCCTCCGGGGAATCGCCCACCTCGAGCGCTTCGGCCTGGCCTACGACGTGCTCGTGGTCGAGCGGCAACTGCCCGAAGCCGTGGACTTCGCCGCTCGCTTCCCACGCCAGCGCTTCGTGCTCGATCACATCGCCAAGCCGCGCATCGCAGCCGGCGAGATCCGGGAGTGGCGCCGGCACCTCGGCGCCATGGCGCGCCTGCCGAACGTCGTCTGCAAGCTCTCCGGCATGGTGACGGAGGCCGACTGGTCGTCGTGGACTCGCGAGAACGTGCGGCCCTATCTCGACGCGGCGATCGAGTGCTTCGGACCCGGACGGCTGATGATTGGATCCGACTGGCCGGTCTGCACGCTCGCGGCGACGTACGAGGAGACGATGGCGATCGTGCTCGACACCGTCGCTGCCTGGTCCGAGGACGAGCGCGATGCCGTGCTGGGCGGCACCGCGATCCGTACGTACGGGCTCGCCCGCTGACGACGGGCGAGCTCGCTGTTCCGCGTCGACGTCACCAGAGGCTCAGCGTCGTCCAGCACCCTTCCGGCGCGCGCAGGAGCGGGTCGTTCTCGAAGTCGAAGGCGCGATCGCCCGTGCCGCCCGGGCCGGCGCCGCGCGCCGCGCCGGCGGCCTGTGCGGCCGCTCGAGGCACTTGCGGATCCAGAATCCGCGCGATGTGCCCGCGCACGTCCTCGAGGTGCAGCCGCGTGACGCGATCGCTGGCGGCCGAGAGCGCCGTGCGGATTTGCGCGTCGAGCGCGCGCAGCTCGCCGCGCAAGAGCGCGCTGACCTCGGTCACCGATACCGGCCCGCCGTTGATCCGGTTGTCGAGCGTGTCGAGATACGCGCGCTGCGTCTCGCGGCGGAACGGATCGATCGCGCGCCCGGGCGTCGCCAGCTCGGACCAGATCCCCCGCCGCACGTCGCCGAGCATCTGGAGGGCCGAGTAGGCCTCCGGCCCGTCGATCGCGCCCTGCTCCACCATGCGCTGGATCCGCGGCACCGAGAGCAACTGGTTGAGCACCGAGGTCTGGGCGTTGCGAACCCGCAGCATCGCGCCGGCCGGCTCCATCCGGCGCAGCAGTTCGGGCTTCACGAACATGGACGGCGTCACGAACGCGTTGGCGAGCAGGTACTGCACGGCCTCGACCTGCCGGGCCTTGGGCACCGTGGTGAACCGCACGCCCTGCTGTCCGACGTGCTTCTGCTGGGACGAGACGCCGCCGACGAGCTGGACGACGTGGCCCATCTCGAGCGTCCACTGCCCCACCATCCTGCCGAAGACCTGCGTCAGGTCGTCGTACGGCTCGCCCGCACGCGTGGACGTCGCCGTGAGCAGCATCTCGGACACGCGCTGCAGGTTCTTCATCCCCAGCGTGGTCGCCGCGACCGCGTCGGCGTCGCCGACGGCTTCGGTGTTGTTGCCGGGATCGCCGATGCCGCCCGGCGTCGAGAACCGGTAGTACGGCGTCGCGTCCTGCTGGCGCGCCCACTCGTCGAGCATCGGCCGCTCGTCGTCCGGCGTACTCGCGCCCGGAATGGGCGTGTACCCCCACATCGTCGCCCACTTGTCGTACGGTCCGATCTTCGGAATCAGATCGGCCACGTCGATACCGTCCTCGGGCTGCGCGACGTAGTTGAACCGCGAGTAGTCCATGATCGTCGGCGTGTGGCCGTTCGCCTTCACCCACGCCCGATCGCGCACCTGCTGCAGCGAGTACATCGAGCTCGCCTTCATGTTGTGCTGGAACCCGAGCGTGTGTCCGACCTCGTGCGCGACGACGTGCCGGATGAGCTCGCCCATCAGCTCCTCGGACAGCGGCAGCGTCCTCGCGCGCGAGTCGAGCGCGCCCACCTGCACGAAGTACCAGTCGCGGAGCAGGTTCTGGATGTTGTGGTAGAACTGGATGTCCGCTTCGAGGATCTCGCCCGTCCTCGGATCGTGGATGTGCGGCCCCTGGGCGTTCTCGATCGTCGACGGCAGCCAGCGGATCACCGAGTACCTCGCGTCTTCGGGGCTCCAGTCGGGATCGTCGGCAGGCGCGTCGCGCGCGACGATGGCGCGGCGGAATCCGGCCGCCTCGAATGCTGGCTGCCAGTCCTCGACGCCCCGCTTGACCCACGGAACGAACTTCGCCGGCGTCGCCGGATCCACGTAGTAGACGATGGGCTTCACGGGCTCGGAGAGCGCCGCCGCCGGATCCTGCTTCTCCAGCCGATAGCGCGTGATGAAGGTGCGCTGCTTGGCGCGGTGGTCGTCGCGCCCGAAGTCGTAGTGCGACTGCGAGAAGTACCCGACGCGCTCGTCGAACAGCCGCGGCATCATCGGCGTCTCGGGCAGCTTCACCATGCTGTAGGCGGCGACGACGGTCGCGCTGTTGCCGCGGATGCCGGCACGGCCGGCGCCCCCAGGGCCGCCGGCGTCGACGGGCGCGGTGTAGGTCTGCGTGACGTCGACGTTGACGTTCTCGGGAAACGAGACGACCTTCTCGATGAACGTCCGCGCGCCGTCGAACCCGCGCGCGCCGATCCGCCCGCGCACCGACAGCTCGGGCATCTCCGTCGCGAACATGGCCGTCACGTCGATCACCGGATCGCCCGACGGGTTGAACGCGGCGACGTTGAACGCGCGCGCGATCGCGGGATGGTTCGCGTCCGCCACCGCGCGCGCAATCGGCGCCGCGGTGTCGGCGACGATGCTGTAGTCGATGATCTTCAAGAGGACGCGGTTTCCCGACAGATCCCAGCGCACGACGCGGCTGCCCGCGGCCTGCCCGCCGTAGCCCGCCCCGATCGTCGTCCGCTTGATCTGGCTCACCCAGAGGAAGTCCTTGCCGAGCTGCGCCTTCGGGATCTCGAAGTACAACTGCTCGTTCACGCGGTGCACTTTGAAGATGCCGTCGTCGGTGCGCGCGGCGGCGGTGATGACCTGGCCGTACGGACGCGGCTGGGTGGGCTGTGGCCCACGGCCGCCGGCACGTCCGGCCTGATCGGCGTCACCGGCCTGCGCCGGAGACTCCGCGGGCGGCGCGGGCGCAGGCGGTTCCTGCACGCCGGCCCAGAGCGGATCGTCCGGCGTCACGACCGCCTGAGACACGATCCGGCCGAGATCCTGCGCCGATACGCCGGCGACGAGCGCACAAACGCAGGCCAACCCGAGCCACGCCGACCGTATCGTGCCGCGACGAGGAGCCATCTGAGCCCTCCAACGTTGAACGGGAAGGCACGAGTATAGACGCGTCACCGTCCGTACGTTTGCGCGAGGTAGTCCACGATGGAAGGAATGTCCTCGTCGGGAAACGCCGCGCCGAACGGCGCCTTCATCTTCTTCACCGTCGCGTCCCAGTAGGCACGCGACGACGTGGGGGGCTGGACGAGCACGTACTCGGCGGAGTGGCAGGCGAGGCAATGGCGTTGGACGAGGGCGTAGCCAGGCAGATCGCTCGGCCGATAGACAGCCGTGTCGGGCGGCAGCGTCACGGTCAGTTGCGCCGCGATCAGCGCCGCACCGGTGACGACCACGAGGCCGCTCCACGCCGCCAGATGTCGCCGCGACTTCGTCGTCATGGCTCGTCCTACGCGACCGTCACGCGCGTCGTTTCGATCACGTTGCGCATGTAGCCGGCGGCGTTCCAGCGCGGCGCCGCCGGTTGAGTCTCGCCCTGCTGGCTGGTTGCGCGAGCCTGCAGGTCGACGGGCCCAAGCGCCGCCGGCCTGAACGTCGTCGTCCACTCGCGGAACGAGTAGCGGCCGAGATCCTGTCCCAGCCGCGTCGGCTGCCACGTGCGGCCGCCGTCGGCCGAGAACGCCACCTCGCGGATCCCCGAGCCGCCGTCGAACGCGATCCCGCGAACGGTCGTCTCGCGGCCGGCGGGAATCGTCGCGCCGTCGAGGTGGCTCGTGATGAACGACCGCACGTTGAAGCGGCCGATCGGCACGGTCGCGGCCGGCGGCGCGCCAGGCTCGACGCAGGCACAGGAGTTCGCGGGAATCCGGTACGCGCTGCTCATCCAGAACCCGTCGAACGCGGCGTCGCGCACGTCGATGTGCGTGAGGTGTTTGATCCAGTAGGTGCCGTAGTAGCCCGGCACGACCAGGCGCAGCGGATAGCCGTTCAGCATCGGCAGGTCGGCGCCGTTCATGGCCCAGGCGATGAGGACGCTGCCATCGAGCGCGTGATCGATGTCGAGCGCCTTGACGAAGTCGGGCCCGGTGCCCATCGGCGGCCGATCCAGGCCGTCGAAGGTCACCTGCTTCGCGGCCGCGCTCACGCCGGCGGCGCGCAGCACGGCGCCGAGCGGCACGCCGGTCCAGCGCGCGTTGCCCATCGCGCCGTTCGCGAGCTGGCCGCCGTTGACTCGAGGCCGGAAGAGGCCGCGGCCGTTGCCGGAACACTGGTTCACGGCGACGACGTCCACCGGAGGCGCGAGCGCCGCCAGGGCCTCGAGCGAGAGCTCCAGCGGCGTCGACACGGCGCCGCCGACGCGCAGCCGGTAGGTCCGCTCGTCGATCGACGTCGGAATCGCCGCCCAGTGATAGCGCACGAAGAACGCGTCGTTCGGCGTCAGCACGCCCTCGTCGAAGACACTGAACGGCGTCTCGAGCTGCGGCGGCCGCGTGGTCAGGACGATGAGCGGGCGCTTCTCCGGGAACGCGACGAGCGAGCGCTCGCCGTTCTCGAACGGCAGCGCGATCCGCGACTGCGCCCGCGCGGCGGCGATCGGCATCCCCGCGGTCGAGGCCGCCAGCGTGGCGGCGGCAGCCAGGAACTCGCGGCGCCTCATGCGACCTCTCCCGGCACGCGGTCCATCGACGCGGCGTGCTCACGGACGACGTCGACGATGGCCGCGCCGAACAGCTCGATCTTGCTGACGCCCATGCCGTACACGTGGGCGAGCGCCGCCGTCGACGCCGGGCGCTGGCGCGCGACGTCGCGCAACGTCCGGTCGTGGAAGACGATGTACGGCGGCACGCCGCGCGCCTTCGCCAGCGACTGGCGGAGCGCGCGGAGCCGGTCGAAGAGGTCGCGATCGACGCCCTCCCACGAATCGCCGCCGGCCGTGGTCCGCCGCTCCGGCTGCCCACGCTCGGGCTTCCGCTGCCGCGCGAGCACCAGGTCGGCGAGCGCGTCAGGATCCCTCATCAGGCCGACGCCGTCAGCGGTCAGCTTGAGCACCGGATAGGCATCGTCGGTGACCCTGAGCAGCCCGCGCGCGACGAGCTGATCGACGTAACCGCGAATCTCGTCGGCGGACGCGTCGCGCAGCAGGCCGAACACGCTCAGCCGATCGTGCCCGCGTCCGCTCACGAGCTCGGTGGCGCGGCCGCGCAGCACGTTCGCCACGTGCGCGACGCCGAAGCGCTGATCGACGCGCGCGACGGCGGACAGGATCTTGCGCGCGAGCGGCACCGGCTCGGCGACCGGCTCGAGCTCGCCCAGGCAGACGTCGCACGCGCCGCAGGCGTCTTTCGTGAACGGCTCGCCGAAGTAGCTCACGAGACGCCGGTGCCGGCAGCCGACGCTCGCGGCGTACCGCTCGATGTCGCGAAGCAGCGCGAGCTTGGCCTCGCGGCCGTCGCTCTCCTCGCCGAACATGGCCCGCCATCGGATCGCGTCGGCGGCCGAGTAGATCAGCACGCACTCGGCCTCG
This sequence comes from Acidobacteriota bacterium, assembly GCA_020853395.1. Lineage (NCBI taxonomy): Bacteria > Pseudomonadati > Acidobacteriota > Acidobacteriota bacterium. Next base: position 65,293 of record JADYYY010000016.1, on the reverse strand, counting down.
AGGCCGTCGCGCCCGGCGCGGCCCGCTTCCTGCTGGTAGTGCTCGAGCGACTGCGGAAGGCCGGCGTGGACGACGAACCGCACGTCGGATCGATCGATGCCCATGCCGAACGCGACCGTGGCGACGACGACGTCGACGTCCTCGTTGAGGAACGCGTCCTGATTCCGGTGACGGACGTCGTCGTCGAGCCCGGCGTGATAGGGCACGGCGCGGACGCCCGTGCCCGACAGCCAGGCGGCGAGCGCGTCCACTTCGCGACGCGACTGGCAATAGACGATGCCCGCTTCGCGCGCGTGGCGCGCGAGGACGTCCTGGATCTGCTTCTTCAGATTCGCGCGCGGCAGCACGCGGTAGACCAGGTTCGGACGATCGAACGATCCGATCATCTCGAGCGGATCGCGCAGGCCGAGCTGGGCGACGATGTCGCGGCGCACACGGGCCGTGGCGGTGGCGGTGAACGCGTGCAGCCCCACGTCCGGCCACCGCTCGCGCAGCCGCGCGAGCTGCCGGTATTCGGGCCGGAAGTCGTGGCCCCACTGGCTGATGCAGTGCGCCTCGTCGATGGCGACGAATGACGGCGCGCGATCGCCCAAGAGCGACAGGAACCCGGCGCTGGCCTCGCCGACGAGCCGTTCCGGCGCGACGTACAGCAGCCGGTAGCGGCCGGCGCGCACGCCGCCGGCCACGGCGCGGCGCGCGTCCGGCGTCAGACCGCTGTGGTACGACGCCGCCGGCACGCCGTTGGCGACGAGCGTGTCGACCTGATCCTTCATCAACGCGATCAGCGGCGAGATCACGAGCGCGACGCCGTCGCCGAGGAGCGCCGGCGCCTGGAAGCAGAGCGACTTGCCGCCGCCAGTGGGCAGCACGACGAGCGAATCGCGGCGCGCCACGATCGCCGCCATGGCCTCACGCTGCAGCGGGCGGAACGAGCCGTAGCCCCAGTAGCGTTCGAGGATGTCAGCGAGCGCGTCCGGCACGCCGGCATTGTACGGCCTTGAATGGCCGACCGGGGCCGGATGGGTTGGCGAACCGGACCTCCGACGCACGCGCCACGGCCGCGTGCTTCACGGCTTCATGGGTGGACGTGCCATCTCCGCCCAGGCGTCCGTGCGAGCGCGTGGTTCAACATCAGCACGACGGTGAGGACGCCCAGGGCGCCGGCTTGATGCGCCGTGCCGAGCGAGACCGGCACCACGAAGAGCAGCGTGGTGATGCCGAGCGTGATCTGGATCGCGATCGCGGCCAGGAGCAGGTGGCCGAGCGCGCGCACCCGCGCGGTCAGCCCCGCCGCGCGCGTCGTCCACCACAGCCACGGGCCGGCGAGCACCAGCGTCCATGCGAACAGCCGGTGCGTGAACTGCACCGTGGCCATGTTGTAGAAGAAGTTCTGGTACCACGGGTCGAGCATGAACGCTTCGGGCGGCAGGACGTGGCCGTTCATCAGCGGGAACGTGTTGTAGGCGCGGCCGGCGCGGATGCCGGCGACGAACCCGCCCGAGACGATGAGCAGCGCCACGAGCGCGGTGACGGCCCAACTGCGCCAGCGTAGCCGCGCGCTGGCCGCCGGATCGGCGGGCGCCGGACCGGCCGGCAGGAGGTCGAGCGCCGTCCAGAGAATGGCCGCGTAGATCAGGACGGCCAGCGCGAGATGCGCGGTCAGCCGGAACTGGCTCACGCGCGGGTCGTCCACGAGGCCGCTGGCCACCATGTACCACCCCATCGCACCCTGCAGGCCGCCGAGCACGAAAATCCCCGCGAGCTTCCATGCCAGCGGCCGCTCGATCTGGCGGCGCACCACGAAGTAGAGGAACGGCAGGAAGAAGACGATCCCGATCAGCCGGCCGAGCAGCCGGTGGAAGTACTCGAGCCAGAAGATGCGCTTGAACCCCTCGACGTCCATGTCGTGGTTCACGAGCCGGTACTCGGGCGTGAGCTGGTACTTCTCGAACTGCTCCTGCCAGTCGGCGTCCGAAAGCGGCGGGATCGTGCCGACGAGCGGCTGCCACTCGACGATCGACAGCCCCGAGTGCGTCAACCGCGTCGCACCGCCCAGCACCACCATCGCGAACACGAGCGCCGCGCAGACGAACAACCACCGCGCCACCGATACCCGCCCATGCCCCGCAATCTCGCCCGCCCCCGCCCCCGACATCGCACGACTCACGGCCGGCATCGATTCGTCTTCTCCTCTTCTGCGATTCTATGCCTCGCTGCGATTCGATCGCCGGGCAGTCCGCCGCATTTCGGTCTTCCCTTTCCCCTTTTCCCTTCGTCCCTCTTTTCCCCTTTACCTTTGCCCTCTGCCCTCTGCCCTTTGCCCTTTGCCCTTCGTCGCGTCGTTAGAACCTCAGTGTATACACGAGCTTCGTCGCGAGCCGATTGTCGAGCGTCGAGAGCCGCCGGCGCTGACCGGGCGTCATGAGCTCGCGCCAGTTGTGCGTGTAGACGACGAACAGATCGTTGCCGGGACGACGGATCCAGCGGAAGCGCGCCTGCCAGCCCAGCTCGCCGCTCACGGTGTCGTACTGGACGTTGTTCGCCAGCGAGATCCAGGGGCTGAACTGGGTGTTGGCGGCCAGCCGGACCACGTCGGCCGTGAAGCTGCCTTCCGCCAGGTCGAGCACGCTCCGTTCGGCCTCGACGGCGAACGACACGCCGCGCCGCGGCCGGACGCCGATCTGCAGCGCGTAGTCGCGCCGGCGGCCCGAGAAGAACTCGCCCCACGTGACCTGCGGCGCGATCGACACCGGCCGTGAATCGGACGTCTCCGCCTCGATCTGGTAGCGCGTGAACCGGTACTCGGCGCCGGCCGGCAGCACGACGCCGTCCGAGATCTCGAAGTCCTCCTCGAGCCGCTCGTACTGCGGCGTGACGACGAACTGGTAGCGGCCGCCGTCGTGGGCGTTGACCTGGAGCACCGTCAGCTCCATCTCGCGCGTGAGCGCACGGTTGCGCGTGTCGTTCTGGACGTCCCAGTCGAGCGAGAGCTCGAGCCCGCGAATCCACGGGTGATCGGCGACGCGCGGCGCCCATTCCAGCTCCGGGTTGAACCGCCGGAATCCCCGGCGCTCGACGAAACCGAGGGCAGGACTGTAGCCGGCCTGCAGCTCGAGCGCCGAGAAGCTCGCCGTCCAGGGATCGTTCGGATACGCGACGCTGGCGCCGAAGCCGGCGCCGCCGCCGGGTGCATCCGGCCCGCCGGTGTCGAGGAAGAACGCGTTCACGTCGAGGTTCTTGTCGCCGCGGAACGTGGACGTCTGCAGGCCGACGTCGAGCCCGACGGTGTGGCGATCGACGTCGCCGGGCGCCCGCGACGACCGTCGCGTGTACAGCGCGCCGACGTACGACTGCTGGAACAAGCGGCGCCGCACGCGGAGCACCGAGAAGTCCTCCCCGACTCGATCGTCGCCGCCCGTGCGCACCTGGAGCAGCCCGACGTCGAACGCGCCGGCGCGGCCGGTGAGCTTCGCGCCGGCGTCGATTCGCTGCGGCTCACCGCGGTCGTCTCGCCCGATCCGGCGCGAGAAGAAGGGCATCACCGCGTCGCCAGACCCGCGGCCGAAGTCGAAGTAGCTCGAGCCTTCGAGGAAGAAGGCGCGCTTCTCGGGGAAGAACAGCGGGAAGCGCGTGAGGTTCACGCGCCGCTCGTCGACTTCCGTCTCGGCGAAGTCGGTGTTGAGGCTGAAGTTCAGACGGAGCGCCGGCGTGATGTTGTAGAAGGCGTCGAGCCCGGCGCCCCGGCCGCCCGTGGGATCGGGCCGGCCGCGGCCGGGCGCGCTCGACACGTTCGCGACGCCGTACGGCACGAGGTCGAGCCCCAGCCCCTGCGAGAGACCGCGGAATCCCACGACCCGTCCGGCGTTCACCATGCGCGTCAGCCCCTGGTTGAGCGCGTGACCGGTCCAGATGCTCTCCTCGTTCTTGCGCCGCACGGTGCGCCGGAAGTTGACGCCCCACTGCGTGAGCGCCGGGTCGAAGTTCAGCGTGCGAAACGGAATCTCCACCTCGGCCGCCCAGCCCGTGCCGGTCCGGCGCGCCCTGGCGATCCAGATGCCGTCCCACGATCGATTCACGGATCCGTCGCCGCCGTTTCCGCTGCCGGGCGAAAGAATCAGGCCGTCCGCCATCGCGCCGGCAGGGTTGATCTCGAAGTAGTAGCCGGTGCGGCCGTCGAGGAACGTGTCGATCGACCACGCGAAGCTGTCATCCGTGTCGAACTCTTCGTCGCGCTGCATCTGGTTGCTCAGCACGGCGTCGGGAGCGCTGTCGTGCAGATCGATCGCGAGCAGGAGCCGGTGATCGTCGTACAGGAGGCGCACGTCGGTGCGCTCCGACGCCGGCGCGCCGTTCACGGGCTCGCGCTGGAGGAAACCGGTCGCGGGAGCGACGCGTTGCCACGCCGGCTCGTCGCGAATGCCGTCGATCCGCACCGCCTCGCCCGGCGCGAGCCGCTCGGCCGCGACCGTGCGCACATCGGCGGCGGGCGGCTGCGCCGATGCAGGACTCGGAACGAAAAGGAGCGCGATCGCCAGCAGCAGCACGGCGCCGAACGTGGGGATGATCATGCTCCCTGTTCCATACGCCCTTCCGGCGGGGCGCGTTCCGGGGCGTGCGTGCGAAAACGCCTGCGACCGCACGCGCGGCGTCCCCCGCCGGCTTCAAGGCGGCGGCTGGTGGAGCATCCGCGAGGCGAGCGTCTACCGGCCCGCGCGGCTTCCGAGCGTGACCTCGAACGTCTTCGTCTCGCCGTCGCGGATGACTTTGACGGTCACGGTGTCGCCCGGCTTGTAGGCGCGCAGCGCGTCGGTCATGCCCTGGAGGTCGGGGACGTCGTGGGTGCCGATGCCGATCACGATGTCGCCCGCCTTGAGCGTGGCCTTGTCGGCGGGCGACCCGGCGGTCACGCCACTCAGCTTCACGCCGCGATCGACCGGCGTGAAGTCCGGCACGGTGCCGAGGTACGCGGCCGCCGTGCCGGAGCTGGCGCTCGAGGCCCGCGGCGGCTCGCCGGCCCCACGCCGCAGCGTCAGCGCCGGACGCCGGTTCGCGACGGAGGTCGCGATGTCGGCGACCATCGCCGTCACCTTCTCGAGGCCGGGCACGTCGATCTTGTCCCAGTCGTCGCTGGGCTTGTGGTAGTCGCCGTGCGTGTTCGTGAAGAGGTGCAGCACCGGGATGTCGGCCGTGTAGAAGGACGTGTGATCGCTCGGGCCGTAGCCCTCGCCGCGCACCGCGATCGGCAGGCCCGCGCGCGCCGCCGCCGGATCGACCAGCCCGCGCCACTCCTGTGCCGTGTCCACGCCGTACACGATCAGCGTGCCCTGGCCGAGGCGGCCCACCATGTCGAGGTTGATCATGCCGACGACCCGGCCGGCGCCGACGGTGAGGTGCTTCACGAAGTACGCCGAGCCGAGCAGCCCGGCCTCTTCGCCCGTGAACGCGATGAACAGGACGCTGCGCGCGGGCGCGGGGCCGGCGGTGAGACGCGCGGCCGCTGCGAGCATCGCCGCCACGCCGGAGGCGTTGTCGTCGGCGCCGTTGTGGATGGCCTTCTCGTTCGGCGCGAGCGAGCCCGCGCCGCCCTCGCCGAGATGGTCGTAGTGCGCGCCGATCACGACCCACTCGTTGCGCAGCGCCTCGTCCGATCCGCGCAGCGCGGCGATCACGTTGCGGCCCGTGCCGCCCGGCGCGTGCGGGTTCAGCGCCGAGGCGAGCGGCAGGCTCTGGAACCAGGTGCCCTGCTCGCCCGCGGGCGCGAGGCCCAGGCGGGCGAACTCGCTCGCGATGTACTCGGCCGCGCAACGCTCTCCATCCGTCCCCGCGCGCCGCCCGGCCAGGGCATCGTCCGCCAGGTAGCGCACGGCCGCGAGAGGACGGTCCACGCCCTTGGTGATCGCCGCGGGATCCGGGCAGGTCTGGGCGAACGCGGTGGACGAGGCGAACGCCAGCGAGGCGGCGAGCACGGCAAGGGGAGCGAGTCGGGTGGTCATGCTCTGAGCCTACGATGAAGCCGCGGCCGGAACAACGGCGCGGACAGAATGCGGACGAATCGGGACGGCGCGGCTATCTGAGGAAGTCGCCCATGACCTGCCCCGAGTAGCCCGTCATCTCGAGGTAGCCGCGCCCGGCGACGCGCCGGCCGCCAGACGTGCCGGCCACGTCGACGGCGCCTTCCCAATACGTGACGCCCGTCGATCGCTCGGTGCGCAGTTCCTGATCGTCGAGCGCGGCCGACACCGCCAAATCGAGCGCCGCCGCCGGCACGCGCACACGCCACTCCACGGGATAGGTCGCGCCGCTCGCCCGCGACGTCCATCGTCGTCCCGGCTCCAGCCGGAAGCCGCTGTCGAGGCGGACCGGCGTCGCCGCGCCGTCGGCATCGACGAGCGTGCCGCTCGATCGCGGATCGACGCCGCCGTCTTTCTGCCTCAGCTCGAACAGCATCAGCTCGCGCCCGTCGTCGAGCTGGATGGAGAACCAGTCCCAGCCGACCTGGGTTGGCTCGAGGAAGCTCGTGCCGAACTCGTGATCCATCCAACTTGTGCCCGTCACGGCGATCCGCCGGCCGCCGGCCACGATCGTGCCGCGCGTCGGCATGCGCGTGAGCGAGTAGTAGTGCGACGCGTTGCCGGGCGTCGATCCTTTCCGGCTGTAGCCGCGGTCGCCGTGAAGGACGGGGGGCTTGCCCGGTGCGAGCGTCAGATCGACGCCGAAGTCCGCGGTCGTCGCGGTCAGCCGGTGCGTGCCGTCGGGATCGAGCGTCGCCTGCCAGTCCTCGTTCCACACGCGATAACGGTCCGTCGCGGCGCCGGCCCACCCTGGCCCCGTGCGGTTCATGCGATCGGCGAACCGGTACTGCTTGCCGTCGACGTCCGACACCGCCAGGTGCGCCATGAAGAGATCGCGCACCGCCCAGCGCGACGGGTTCGCCGGCATCGGATCGACGCCGATGCGGAAGAAGGTCACCTGGTAGCCGAACCGCCGGCCGTCGGCCGCGTTCAGGTTCCCCGTGTAGTACCACCACTCGATCTTGAAGTCCGGATGGCTGGCGTGATCCCGCGGCAGCACGATCAGACGTCCGGGCGCGGCGTCTTTCCAGCCTGGCGACGGCGTGGCTCGACGCCGGGCCGGCCCCTGCGTCGCTGTCGTGGGGGATGGCGTTACGGCGGCGACGACGAGCGCGGCCGTCAGCGTGACCGTGACCGGAATCCAGCGCGCCATGCGTCCATTGTGCGGCCGATCATCGACGCGGCGCTCGCGCGGCCAGGCGCGGCGGCTAGTGAGCCCTGCCCAATATTTGTTCTTTGGCCATGACTGCCACATGGCCTCCGGGCAGTTCGAAGCAGTAGTGATCTCGATCCTCGGACACCGGCACGGTGACGAGGAATCCGTCGTCCATCTCGAACACGAGCGCGCTGGTTTCCTGGTGAGCTCGAATCGACTTCAAGTTGTGCGGCACTGCGAGACTCAGCCTGGGCAGAGTCCGCGCAATCAGCTCCAGCGTGATCCCGTCGACGGGCAGCACATCGTCCTCCTTCCAGCAGCGCCGTGTGTGCCTGAGTGGAGACATCGGGGCGCGCGATGCAGTCACGGGAAGTGTGCCCTACATCGCCCGCTCGTGCAGCGCCGCCAGCACGGGCGCCCAGGACGCGAGATCCCGCTGTGCGCCGAGGAGCGGATCGATGGGCACGAGCCAACCGGCATTCCCTGGCGGCGCCGCGGCGAGCGCCGCGCCAACGAGCCGCACCGCCGTGGCGACGTCACCGTGTGCAACGCGGAGCGCGGCTCGTGCGATGGCGACGTCGATCGACGCTGCCGGCTCGAGAGGTGCTGCCATGGCGTCGAGCGCGCCAGGCTTCGCGAGCAGCAGCCCGGCACGAGCCATCGGATGCCGAGGCAGGCGCACGATCGCCTGCTCGAACCCAGCGCGCGCGGCGGCCGCCTCGCCCTGGCGCAGCCTGCACGCGCCGATCGCGTACCACGCGTTCGCGCAGCACTCGCGTGCGTAGAGATGACCGCGCGACTCTCCCGCGAGCTCGCGTTCGAACGCGGCCACCGCATCGTCGTCTCGTCCGCGCACGGCGAGAAGGAGGCCGTTGAGCCAGTGGACCGCCACGGTCGAGCACCCCGCGGCGGCGCTCGATGGGCTGGTCATCGCCGCGAGCGCCGCGTCGATTTCCGATTCGGCCGCGGCGAGCGCGCCACGGCCGACGTAGACCGTGGCGACGAGCAGATGCGCCATCGGCAGGCGCGGACAGACCGAGAGCGTGCGCCGCCCGGCGCGCAGCCGCGCGTCGCCCCAACTGCCGTACGAGAGGCGCAGCAGGTGTCTCCAATTGTCGGGTTCGAGGTCGACGGCGAAGTGCAGGGCGGCGAGCGCATCGGCCGGCTGGCCCGCGCGGTCGAGCACGAAGCCGAGCGTCGCCCACGCCTCGCCGTACTTCGGGTCGAGCCGGCAGGCCTCGCGCGCGTGCGCCACCGCCAGGCGCAGCGCATCCGTGTCGGGTGCGGGCTCGGCACGCGTCGATTCGTAGAGCAGCACGCAGGCGTTGGCGAGGCCCACGTGGAACCGCGGATCGCGGCGGTCGCGCGTGAGCAGCCGTTCGAACGTCGACTTCGCCGTGGCGATCCTCGGCCGCTCGAGGGTCTCGAGCGCCGCGCGCCCCTCGAGGAGCGCACGATACGGCGCGAGCAGTGCGTCGACCTCAGCGTGCGGGCCGTCGGCGTCGGTGGGCACGACGGGCGCGACGAAACAGTACCCGCGGCCCGACACGGTACGGATGTAGCGGCGGTCGTCGTTCTCGTCGAGCCTGGCGCGCAACTGCGAGATCGCCTGCACCAGGCTGTTGTCGCCCACCGCAACGTCGCGCCACGCCGCTTTGGTGAGCAGGTCCTTGCTCAGCGTGACGCCTGGGTTGACGACGAGCGTGGCGAGCAGATCGAATTGGCGGGCTGGCAGATCGATCGCCATGTCGTCGCGGCGCAGCCGCCGCGACCGCACGTCGAGATGGAAGGGGCCGAAGCTGAAGCCGGTGCCGGCCGGCATGGCCGGTCATTGTAGTCTCGGGTGCCGTCAGCGTTCACGTGTGGTTATTGGTGGCGACAAGGAGTCGGAAACGAGAGCTCGTTGCCTCGGCTCCGGGAGGTCGCGATGGCCTGAGAGGCCCGATGCACGTTCAACGTGCGGGGGCCAGGCACGGCGGCCCGACCCCCGCCATCGTCAGCGCGTCCCGTCCAGCCACGTCTCGCCGGAGCGGGTTCGGTACCAACGGCACGTCATGACACCCGCCGCAACGGGTCATCCGTCGTGTGCGCCTGAGCCGGCGCGTCGTCACTCGCTTCAGCGGCCGGCATCGTCGCGACGATCGCCGGCGCCGCGTCCCCGCTGCCGGGTGTGGCACCTCCCTGTCCTTTGCCTTCGACGATCGTGCGGTCGCGCCGCCAGGCGGCGATGAGGACGGGATCGTGCCCCACGGTGTTGACCACCACGATGTCGAGCGTCCTGGCGGCCTTGGCCCCGAGGGTCAGCGCCGCCCTGATGCCCGCCTGGGCGGCCGCCGTCGTGGAACGTCCGGCACGCCGGTCTGCCAGCGCGGCGTCGAAGGCGTCGGCCGCCTCGCGAAGCTCGCTGGAGCAGGTGGGGGGCAGGCCGAGGCTGATGAACTGATCGTGATGGGCCTCGGCTTCGCTCAGGAAGGAACGGGCCGCGGTCAGGACCGCGACGTCGGCCTTCCTCACCGGCATCGGCAACGCGAGCGCGGTGCCGGCCGCCGTGCGAACGCCTTTCGACGTCCGCGCGATCGCGCGCATCCGATCGAGCATGGCGGCGCGCCTCGCCGCCTTGGATCGGCGGCTCTCCCGGCCAGCAGTGAGCCGTGCCGTGCTGTGCGCCTCGATCTGCTCGATGGCGCGCCCCACGTCGGCGAATGCCCGCTGGCCGGACAACGACTCCGGGAACAGCTCGCGGTGAGCGGTCCCGAAATCGCGGATTCTCAACAGCATTTCGTATCGGACTCGTTCGTGTCGGGTCATGGTGTTGCCTCCTTGCAGGCATCCTGGCAGGGGGACACACCCGAAGTCGTTCTGCCGATCCTGAAGATTTCTGAAACCGCTGAAAGTTTGGTGGATGGTGCCAGGACGTTTGCATCGGGCTTGGAGGCGGTTCGCATCACGCGCGGACCAGATTCGCCGCGCCGATCCGCCACATTGCGATCGACGGGAAGGGATGATGCTGGCGACCGCCAGCCATGATGCTCGAGGAAGGAGACGATGCGGTCGTGCGGAACAGACGATCGAGGCATCCGCTGCACCAGACTGGTGTGCGGAAGCGGAAGGTTTGCATCGCGGTTCGACGGATTGGGTCGGCATGCGCAACCTGTTTTGGTCGAGCCCCACAGCATGGATCTCCATCGCATCTACCCGTTTTGGCAGTCCGTAGTGAGCGGCAGGCCCTTTACATGTCATTGCATCGGCAGGACTTGTCGGCCGCGTGACGCGCGACGGTTTTCGACTCGTGACGCCCTGCATTCCTACAGCGGGGCGCGCGGCCGGCCGATAACCTCGCTCGGGCCCTCCCATGCGCAAGACCTACCTGGTCTGCTACGACATCTGCGACGACAAGCGGCTCGCGCGGGTGTACAAGACGATGCGCGGGTTCGGCGATCGGATCCAGTACTCGATCTTCGAGTGCCAGCTCGGCGGCATGGACCTCGCCCGCTGCCGCCATGCGCTCGGCGAGATCATCGACCACCGCAAAGATCAGGTGCTCTTCGTCGACCTCGGCCCTTCGGATGGTCGCGGCGATCGTGTGATCGCATCGCTCGGCAAGGCGTATTCACTCGTCGATGCGCCCTGCATCATCGCGGGATAGCGTGGTGGCCGCGCGCGAGTCCGGCGCGACGTCTCCTGCCGCCATGGCCGGCGAGGCTCCAGGCTCCCGTCCGCTTCCCGACTACCTGCCGGCACGGATGCTCAACGAGTTCGTCTATTGTCCACGGCTCTTCTACTACGAGTGGGTCGAAAGCGTGTTCGCCCACAACACCGACACCGTCGAAGGCTCGCTGCGGCACGGCACCGTGGATGTCGACACCGACACGCTGCCGCCGCCAGAAGAGGTCGCCGAAGGCGTCGCGGGCTCCGCGAGATCCGTGCAGCTCGCCTCCGACGACCTGCGTCTGATCGCGAAGCTCGATCTCGTGGACGTCGCCGCGGGCCGCGCGATACCGGTCGACTACAAGAAGGGCCGGCCGATGGACGCCGACGATGGGCCGGAGGCCTGGCCGGCGGATCGCATCCAGATCGCCGCGCAGGCCGTGATTCTCAGGGCCAACGGCTACGCCTGCGACGAAGGCGTCCTCTACTACGCGGCGACGAAGCAGCGCGTGCGCGTCCGCATCACGGACGAGGTGGCCGCCGACGTCCGGCGTCAGGTGGACGCGGCCCGCGCGCTCGCCGGCGCGGGCGTGATTCCGCCGCCGCTCCTCGACAGCCCGAAGTGCCCGCGCTGTTCGCTGGTCGGCATCTGCCTACCCGACGAAACCGCGGTGGCCAGGCTGCGGCCGGCCGAAGACGACACCGTGCAGCCCTGGCTGATCGAGCCGGCGCGGGCCGCAGCCGCTGATCTGCCGCCCGAAGTCCGCCGGCTCGTGCCTTCCCGTGACGACCTGCGCCCGCTCTACGTCGTCGGCCAGGGGTTCTCGATCGGCAAGGCTGGCGAGACGTTGCAGATCCGGGATCGGGATCGGAAGGTCGCGCAGGACGCGCGGCTGATCGACGTCAGCCAGGTGAACGTCTTCGGCAACGTCACCGTCAGCGCGCCGGCCGTGCACGCGTTGTGCGAGTCGGAGAAGCCGATCGCGTATTTCTCGGGTGGCGGATGGTTCTACGGCCTCACCCAGGGGCTCGGCATCCGCAATGCGTACCTGCGCGCGGAGCAGTTTCGCCGTGCCGATCAGCCCGTGTTCTGCCGGGCCGTCGCGAGCCGGATCACCGCGGCGAAGATCCGGAATCAGCGCACGCTGCTCCAGCGCAATCACGTCGAGCCGCCGAGGCCGGTGTTGGAGCGCATGAGGGCGCTTGCCGTCGCCGCCGAGCGCGCGCAGGGGCTGGACGAGCTGCTCGGCCTGGAGGGGACGGCGGCGCGCCTCTACTTCCAGCACTTCGGCGGCATGATCAAGGTGGGCAACGGCGGCGTCGAGCCGTTGCGATTCGAGCACCGGAACCGTCGTCCGCCGCGCGATCCGGTGAATGCGCTGCTCTCGCTGGCCTACAGCCTGCTCACCAAGGACCTCACGATCGTCTGCACGAGCGTCGGGCTCGATCCTTACTGGGGGTTCTTCCACCAGCCGCGCTTCGGCCGCGCGGCGCTCGCGCTCGACTTGATGGAGATGTTCCGCCCGCTCGTCGCCGACTCGGCGGTGCTGACGGCGCTCAACACCGGCATGGTGCAGGCGAACGACTTCGTGCGGGCCGGGCCTGCCGTGTCGCTGACGCCGGGGGGCCGGAAGGGGCTGCTGCGCGCGTACGAACAGCGGATGGACGCGCTTGTCACCCATCCCGTGTTCGACTACCGTGTCAGCTACCGCCGCGTGCTCGAAATCCAGGCTCGGCTCCTCGCGCGGTTCATCTGCGGGGAGATCGACCGGTATCCCACGTTCGAGACGCGGTGACGCGAGCGGCGAGGTGATCGCCAGACTGCGGCAACCGCTCGCGAGGGGTGAAGTTCTTTGGTGTCAGTCAGTTCCGGGGTGTTCGCAACCAGCGCGCGGTTCCTCGCGCGTGTCCCGCGGCGTGGCACTCGCGAATGGCCTTGCAGGTCGTTGAAAACGGTATACTTAGCCGGTCAGCCCTTTCCGCGGTTGATGAACCGCGGCCTCATTGAAGCGTTGGTGCTGTCGTAGACGAGTCCGTAGTTGGTGCCGACTTTCCGCGGTTGATGAACCGCGGCCTCATTGAAGCCGTGCAGGACGGCGGCTATCTCGACACGTGGCACGCTTTCCGCGGTTGATGAACCGCGGCCTCATTGAAGCGATTTACATCGCGAAGGTGCGGGGCGAGTTTCCCCAAGAGCTTTCCGCGGTTGATGAACCGCGGCCTCATTGAAGCGAGGACGCCCTCGACAGCCAGTCGGCGTTCGACGCCTTTCCGCGGTTGATGAACCGCGGCCTCATTGAAGCTCGCTGCGCGGCGACTGGCCGCTGAACGCCTTCGTCTTTCCGCGGTTGATGAACCGCGGCCTCATTGAAGCACTACGGCGAGGAGCGCCGGGGGATCGGATCGTCGGCTTTCCGCGGTTGATGAACCGCGGCCTCATTGAAGCTTGGCGAGCACCGACGACGGTCACACGTGGTATCTCTTTCCGCGGTTGATGAACCGCGGCCTCATTGAAGCACATCGCCCGCCCGCGACGCGCCGCCCGCGCGCTGCTTTCCGCGGTTGATGAACCGCGGCCTCATTGAAGCCAAGCGCGCGCCGATTTCAACCCGGCCACGATGAGCGCTTTCCGCGGTTGATGAACCGCGGCCTCATTGAAGCTTCACGCAGAACGCGATAGACGAGGTTCGGAGGTGGGGGCTTTCCGCGGTTGATGAACCGCGGCCTCATTGAAGCCAACGGTAAGTGATTGTAGGGAAAGGAGTTGCGTGTCCTTTCCGCGGTTGATGAACCGCGGCCTCATTGAAGCACCCCCTCGAGCTTCTGATCAATAGTTGTGCGTCACTTTCCGCGGTTGATGAACCGCGGCCTCATTGAAGCAACACTTTCCTTTCGCTGCGGCGAGGACCGGCGTGGGCTTTCCGCGGTTGATGAACCGCGGCCTCATTGAAGCATGGGACAGGACAAGGCCGGCCGGCCGTGCGTGTACTTTCCGCGGTTGATGAACCGCGGCCTCATTGAAGCACGGCGCCCTGCCGCGATCGCACGGCGTCGATCGCCTTTCCGCGGTTGATGAACCGCGGCCTCATTGAAGCCCGACTACCGCGCGGGAGTTAGCGGTGGATCAGTGCGGCCAACTTTCCGCGGTTGATGAACCGCGGCCTCATTGAAGCGTCGATGCGGTCGACTTCCGGGGGTTATGTGGCGATTCTTTCCGCGGTTGATGAACCGCGGCCTCATTGAAGCTCGAGCTGAGACGCAGGTAGTCGCTCCAGCTATTGACGTCTTTCCGCGGTTGATGAACCGCGGCCTCATTGAAGCGGCACGACAGCACCTTGCGCTCGGCGAGACCCCGGCTTTCCGCGGTTGATGACCCGCGGCCTCATTGAAGCGTCGAGATACCCCATCGCACAATCCTCCCTGCGCCCTTTCCGCGGTTGATGAACCGCGGCCTCATTGAAGCCACGAAGAGCAACTGGCCGAGAGCTACAAGACCCTCTTTCCGCGGTTGATGAACCGCGGCCTCATTGAAGCGCCGCAATCTCCGGGACATCGATGGTAAAGCCCGCATCCCTTTCCGCGGTTGATGAACCGCGGCCTCATTGAAGCCCGACGCGGACGATGCCGGGCTCGTGACGATCCAGGACTGCTTTCCGCGGTTGATGAACCGCGGCCTCATTGAAGCCGGACGCGGACGGCGAAAAGATCATCACCCAGACCGCTTTCCGCGGTTGATGAACCGCGGCCTCATTGAAGCGCGCGCACGGGGACGGACGCGACCATTGACGAGATCCTTTCCGCGGTTGATGAACCGCGGCCTCATTGAAGCGCCACGTTCGCCGACTGGTACCGGACCCATCGCACGCTTTCCGCGGTTGATGAACCGCGGCCTCATTGAAGCAGCACTTCGCCGAGCAGGTCGTAGCGCCGCCCGATCTTTCCGCGGTTGATGAACCGCGGCCTCATTGAAGCGCCAGCTATCTGATGGGCACCGGCGCTGCGGTGGGCTTTCCGCGGTTGATGCACCGCGGCCTCATTGAAGCTGCGCGTCGGCATCCCAGGGGACGATCGCGCCCGCCGCCTTTCCGCGGTTGATGAACCGCGGCCTCATTGAAGCGAGTACGTCCGGTAGCCGAGCAGCCGGCAGAGATCCGCCTTTCCGCGGTTGATGAACCGCGGCCTCATTGAAGCGAAGGGGACGGCATCGCGTTCCCGGGCAAGGCGCACGACCTTTCCGCGGTTGATGAACCGCGGCCTCATTGAAGCTAGCGAGGCATCAGGCGCCAGGCGCAGCATCGTCATGGCTTTCCGCGGTTGATGAACCGCGGCCTCATTGAAGCCGGGCAATCCAGTCGTCCTCCCATCCGCCGATCAGCTTTCCGCGGTTGATGAACCGCGGCCTCATTGAAGCTGGCACGCGGTCCGTGGGAATTGGGCCCACCTCGACTTTCCGCGGTTGATGAACCGCGGCCTCATTGAAGCGCGATCGGTGGAACGCGGCGCTGATTGTGGCCCGCGTCTTTCCGCGGTTGATGAACCGCGGCCTCATTGAAGCTAGCAGGGGTGGATCACCGGAGGTGACGGCGACGCTCTTTCTGCGGTTGATGAACCGCGGCCTCATTGAAGCAATCGGGCGGCGTATGCGCTACTGATGGAACGTCGACTTTCCGCGGTTGATGAACCGCGGCCTCATTGAAGCTCCGGCAGCGCCGGCCGCAGAAACGCGAACGCCTCCTTTCCGCGGTTGATGAACCGCGGCCTCATTGAAGCTACGGCAACGCGCAGACCTGGGTCACCGAGACGTTCCTTTCCGCGGTTGATGAACCGCGGCCTCATTGAAGCAAGATCGTGGGTCACGTGCGACAGTTTCGGGCGACCTTTCCGCGGTTGATGAACCGCGGCCTCATTGAAGCCCGAGTGTGCTGGTGATCTTCCGTGGAGATCGGACCTTTCCGCGGTTGATGAACCGCGGCCTCATTGAAGCGAACTGGCTGATCTCTTTCGCCGTCGTGCCGCCGCCTTTCCGCGGTTGATGAACCGCGGCCTCATTGAAGCGGGTGCCTGATCGAGGATCTGTTTCCGTCGAAAGCCCTTTCCGCGGTTGATGAACCGCGGCCTCATTGAAGCAAGTGGCCCCGCGTGGACTTGGGGCACGGGCAGGTCGCTTTCCGCGGTTGATGAACCGCGGCCTCATTGAAGCAAGATCGGCGCGACGCTCTCGGGCGGCTCCACCGGCTTTCCGCGGTTGATGAACCGCGGCCTCATTGAAGCTGGGTCGTGTGCTGGGCCTCGTACCAGTCGGCGAAGCTTTCCGCGGTCGATGAACCGCGGCCTCATTGAAGCTCGAGATCGGCGAGGAGCGCCGTGCCGTCCGTCGCCTTTCCGCGGTTGATGAACCGCGGCCTCATTGAAGCGCCGGCACATTGGCGGCGCGTGAGGGGCGGGAGGTGCTTTCCGCGGTTGATGAACCGCGGCCTCATTGAAGCCACTGGTGCCGGATCTTGAGCCGGAAGGACCGTTCCTTTCCGCGGTTGATGAACCGCGGCCTCATTGAAGCGGCACCATTGACGTCTCCCCCGATCTGAGTAGCGTTTCGGTTTAGAGTCCGGCCTAGCGAAAGGTCGGGCGATGAAGAAGCGGTTCACGGAAGCGCAGATCGTGGGCTTCCTGCGGGAGGCCGATGCGGGGCTGCCGGTGAAGGACCTGTGCCGGACGCACGGGTTCTCGGAGGGCAGCTACTACCTCTGGCGGAGCAAGTTCGGCGGCATGAGCGTCTCCGACGCCAAGCGCCTGAAGGAGCTCGAGATCGAAAACGGCCGGCTGAAGAAGCTGCTCGCGGACGCCCTGTTGAAAAACGAGGTGACCCGTGAGGTGCTGCGAAAAAAGTGGTGACCGCACCGGCTCGACGCGAGGTGGTGCGGACGATGGTGGCCCGCGGACTCCGCGAGCGGCACGCGCTGCGCGTCGTGCACATGAGTGCGGCGGCGCTCCGCTACGTGCCGCGGCCCGACCCCGACCCCAGCGTGCTCGGCCGCATCGTCGCGTTGGCGCACCGCCACCGCCGGTATGGCGCCGGGATGATCTACCTGAAGCTGCGGCAGGAGGGCCGCCTGGTCAATCACAAGCGCGTGGAGCGCCTCTACGCGGAGGCGCGGCTGCAGGTGCGACGTCGGCGTCGGAAGAAGGTCCCGCTCGCCGATCGGCAGCCGCTGGCCAGGCCCCAAGCCCCGAACGAGGTCTGGTCAGCCGACTTCGTCTTCGACCGGACCGCTGAGGGCCGCGTGCTGAAGGGCCTGACGATCGTCGACGACGCGACCACGGAAGCGATCGCGGTGGTGCCGGCGCGGGCGCTGGGTGGTGGATCGGTCACCCGCGTGCTCGAGACGCTGGCCATCACCCGCGGCCTCCCGCAGGTGCTGCGGACGGACAACGGCCCGGAGTTCTGCGGGCGCACCTTGCTGACCTGGGCGCCCACGCGCGGCGTCACGCTGAAGCTGATCGATCCGGGCAAGCCCACGCAGAACGCCTACATCGAATCGTTCAACGGGCGCTTCCGCGACGAGTGCCTCAACGAGCACTGGTTTGCCAGCGTGGCCCATGCGCAGGCCGTCATCGAGACCTGGCGACGGGAATACGACGAAGAGCGGCCGAAGAAGGGACTGGGCGGGCTCACACCCGCCGCCTATGCGCGGCAGTTGACGGCGGCGACGAACGCGGCGAAAGTAACCGCCGGACTCTAGACAATTCCGCTACTCAAGGCGGGGTGACGTCAGTTCTCCCGAGATAAGTGATGGCGCAGCAGGCAATCGACTTTCGTGCGTTCGTCAAGGCAGCCGCGGGCTTCGCGCCAATGGACTGGCAGTGCCGGCTCGCTTGCGGCGCGGAGGCCGACTTGACGAGGCCCGAAACGCTGCAGAAGGGGAACGCGTGCGCGTCCCGTCTCATCAACATTCCTACGGGCTGTGGTAAGACCGCCGGTGTAGTCTTCGCCTGGTTATGGAACCGCGTCGTGCTCCAGAACGCGGCTTGGCCTCGGCGTCTCGTGTACTGCCTCCCGATGCGTACGCTCGTCGAGCAGGTCGAAAGGAAGGATGTTCTGCTCTGGCTGCTGCGTCTGGCGCTGGCTGCATCGAGCGACGACACCCCGGAACGAGCCAAGGTGAACGAACGGATCGCTCAGCTCTCCGGCGAGGATGCGAAACGGGTTCGCACATCGCTCCAGGACGGTACGCGGCAGGTCCCAATTGAAGCGTTTCTGGTTACCCGCCTTTCACCCTCGTCACGGCTTCTGGCCTGGCTGGCAGAGCATTCGCCCATCGTCCTGATGGGCGGTGAGGATCTCGATGCGCGCCGGCGTAGTTGGGATCTCTACCCTGAGAGGCCGGCCGTCATCATTGGCACGCAGGACATGCTCCTTTCTCGTGCGCTGAATCGTGGCTACGGCATGAGCCGTTACCGATGGCCCATGCATTTCGGCCTGCTCAACGCGGACTGCCTGTGGGTGCTGGACGAAGTGCAGGTCATGAGCAGTGGGTTAACCACGAGCCTTCAGCTTCAGGCGTGGCGAGAGCAACTAGCGTTGCAGCGCTCCGACTGCGGCGAGCAGTCAGAGAAAACTTGTGCGACGCTGGTGCCAGCGTACTCGTGGTGGATGAGCGCCACCTCCGCGGAACATTGGTTCAAGAAGTCAGTGGCGATGCGGAGCTGCGTCGAGGCGCTCTGGAAAGACCGGCTGACGCTGGATCGGCAGAAGGAGTCCGCAGAACTCTTTACCATCCCCAAGACCCTCCATCGCGCTCCCATAGACTTGCGTGCTTCGGCTGGTGAGAACAAAGAGCCGGTTTGGGCAGAGTACGCGAACGCGGTCGCCACACACCTGGCGGACTCGCGAAATCGGACCGGCAAGCGGTTGGCCGGCGATATCGAAGAAACCGAAGATCTGTTGACACTCGTGATCTGCAACACGGTCGAGCGGGCCGTTGCGGTTTATCGGGCCCTGAAGGCACTCAGGAAAGGCACATCGCAGCATGTTCTCTTTGACGATGACCACCTCCTCTTGCTCCATTCGCGGTTCCGAGGCCATGAACGCGCCAACTGGCCAGACAAGCTCAAAGCATTCGAGAAAGGAGAGGGGCGCCATTCCGGCCCCCGGATCATCGTCGCCACTCAGGTTATCGAGGCGGGCGTCGACATCTCGGCTTCAGTGCTGTACACGGAACTGTGTCCCCTGGCGTCCTTGATCCAGCGCCTGGGTCGATGCGCGCGTCGCGCTGGCGAATCGGGGCAAGCGTTCTGGATCGATTTCAGCGCGTTCGAAAAGCTCCGCGAAGCGACCTCGCCCGGACAGGATGCCGCGGCGCGCCCTTATGAGGCTCTGGACATCAAGGCCTGTCGCGATGTGCTGATCGAAGCAGAAGGTAGGCGCCCGCCCGTCTGGCCACCGCCACGTGCAGGACGACGGAGCCTTCGCATGCCTAACCGGTCGCGCCGATCTCGCTGGCGAAGCAGCGCTGTCCGGCCGCCTGGCACTGCGAACGCGATTGACGTATCACTTGGCCAAATCGTGGTCGCCCTGATCGGCCGCTCGGATCTGGGCGATTCACCGGAGGTTCGAACAGCGTTTCCCTTCGATCCTCGACTCGTCCCTCAGACGCGGGATCTCTTCAATCTATTCGACACGACGCCAGACCTCTCGGGGGCCGACATTGACGTCGCGCCGTTCATGCGCGACGGCGAGGACCTCGATGTGCTCGTCTTCTGGCGCGACGATGATTCCGGGTTGGGCGCGACGGAAATGTGGAAGAGCGGTCCCCGCGCTGGTTGTCCGTTCAAGAAGCTTCTGCCGACACGCGACGAGCTGTGCCCGGTCGCATCGTGGCGTTTTCGCGCCTTCTTTGACGAGTTGAAGAAGAAAGGTGAAGACCGGATTTGGATGCGGGACTGGCGGAAGGGTTGGATCGGGTTGAAGAATCCCAACCGCATCTATCCCGGCCAGCTATTTCTTCTCCACAGGGACGCAGGCGGATATGACTCAGTTGAGGGGTGGAACGGAGACACGGCATCGATACCGGAGCCGTGTCAACGATCGAGTGTCGCCCAATCGAACGACGAGGACGGAGGTGTCGACGACGACGAGAATGCCATCGCGGCCTGGCGGAGCATTCATGAGCACAGCATCGACGTGGCCCGGGAACTCGCTGTCATTCTGGGCGATGCTGAGATCGGCGCCGCCTTGGCAACGGCGGACCTCGTTAAGCCCCTCGGCTTCGTGCCACCATGGCACGACGTGGGCAAGGCCCAGTCACAATTCCCGGCAAAGCTGAAGCACGAGGCGCGCGAGCAATGGGCCATGTTGCAAAAAGGAGATCACCCCGCGAAGGCTCCTCAGGCGGCGTGGAAGTCGTTCTTTCGTGACGAGGAAGACACCGGGGAAGCTGACCGTGCCTTCGTGAGGCGCCGAGGCTTTCGCCACGAGCTTGCCAGCGCGCTTGCTCTGCTCGAAACGTTGCGCCTGGCCTGTCGTGATCATGCGGCATTGGCGCTCGACGACGAGTTGCGAAGGGCTCTCGACCCCGTCGATGTCCCGTTCGCCATCAACCACGAGGCCAGGAGTGCGCTCGGCCCCATCGCGAACCTGGATCGACTGAGGTTCAATCTGTTGCTCTATCTTGTGGTTTGCCACCACGGCAAGATCCGGCTCGGCCTGCGATCGACCGAAGACGATTACGACCCTGGCCAGCGCGATCCGATCCCTCGAAGGGTGAATGACAAGCCGATTCGCCGCTGTCAAGGAGTCCAGGATGGAGACGACGTTCGCGCCTGTCGAGTGCCGTCGCCGGATACACCGACCGATTTGGCTCAAGCGGTGATGACGCCTGCCCTAGTGCTATCGCTCGACTCCATGGAGCTGTGCTCAGCGCGCTATGGCGCCTCGTGGGCCGCTCGAACCCGAGAACTGCTCGAGACCTATGGACCGTTTTGCATTGGGTACCTTGAAGCATTGGTTCGGGCAGCTGACGAGCGTGCGTCGGCCGCTGCAGGCAGCATCCTGGCGACAGGTCTGCGGGACGCTTGATCATGGCGACGCTGCAACTCCACGGATGCGCCCCCGAACCGCTTGGCGACTACCTGAAGGCACTGGGCGTCTTCCGACTTGTCTCCGAACAGATTTCGGCTGAGGTGCGTTGCTGGTGGAAGCACGGCGTCTTTCACTTGTGGCTCCCCGACAACGCCAGCTTCCGCATCCCGGCGGGTGAGGCCGGCTCGTCCTGTCCCGTTCCATGGGACGAAGCAGCACGGCGAGCGTGGCTCGAGACATTCCTACTCGAAGCCTGCGAGTTCAGTCCCTTCCTCGCTCCATGGCAGAAGAACACAGCCGTTTTGCCATACGACAGACAGAAGAAGGCTGCGAAGAAGGCCAAGGCGGGCGAACAGGGCAAGAAGACCATCGACCGAGATAGGGCGGCTCAAAGAGCGTTATCTGCCGTTCTTCAACACTCCGGGCCGGGCACAAGCGCATATCGATCGGCGATTCGAGATTTCGCTCACGAATTCAGTCTCACGGTCTCGAGTGACATGACCAAATGGGTCGACGAGCTGAAGGGCATCGACGATCCACCGTTGTTCGAGGCTTTGAATACCGAAAGCGAACAGGGCCGCAATATCGGGCGAAAGAGCGCAGCTCAGGCTCGACTCATCGAACGCACGCGCAATGCGAGCGACGATCGTCGTGTCACGACGTGGCTGGACACCGTCGGTCACCCCAAAATCTCGACCAACCGTTTCCGCAAGGAGCGCCAATGGTTCTCCTTACTCGGCGACGGAGCGGCGGAGGGCAGCGGCGGAATGATCATGCGGTTGTATACCGCGCTCGCAGACGTCCTGTCCCGCAGGTCGGCTGATGCGCGCCAGTGGCTGGCCACAGCACTCTGGGGCGTCCCTGGAAATGGCAATCTATCCTACGCCTACTCGATCGGACTCTTCTACCCGTCCCGGAAAGAGACTCCCAACAGCGGACAGGGCTTTGAAAGCGGTTGCCGGGGTGCCGCATGGGATGTGGTTCTTCTTTTTGAAGGTGTTCTGCTCTTCGCTGGTAGCATGGCTCGGCGGATGAATGCCCGCAAGGCAACGCCCGCCTTCCCGTTCTATTGCGCATCTTCATTGGGTGGCAACCCAGCAGCCGGCGCGACGGAGATCGAGGGGTCTCCAAAGGGAATCTCTTCCGGGGAGGCCTGGTGTCCTGTCTGGAACCAGCCGGCGACCCTGCGCGACCTCACAGCTCTGTTCTCGGAGGGGCGAATACAGGTGAGCGGGCACGATGCGCGACTCGCTACACAGTTTGTGCGTGCCCTTGGCCGCCATGGTTGCGATCGGGGCATCGCGGCGTTCCAGCGGTACGGTCTGCTACGACGAAGCGGCTCCTTCGGCAAAAAGGATCAGACCTCCACGCTCGCCGTGCCGCTCGGTTTGTACGGCGTCTCGCCCGACTCTGACCTCGAACTGTTGAACGATGTCCTCGACTACGAAGAGGGTGTACTCGATGCGTCCGGCAGGTGGGCTATTGTCAATAGTGATTCCCAGCCGCGCAGAATTGTCGCGGCCCGTCGGCGCCTGGAGGAGGCCATCTTCGACGCATCCCGGGTAGGACTGCAGTCGCACAGGGCGGAGGACGCCGAGCTGACGACCGATTTGCCTGTACGCCTGATGAAGGTCGCGGTCGCGGTCGCGGCGCTAGAGTGCGAGTGCGCGATCACTGATGGTCGAATTCACGATCGCGAAGGCAAGATGCCTGACAGAAAGGACGGCCCAAACGTTCCGTGTGCGCCTTCCTTGTCCTACGATTGGCTCCGCTTGAAACACGTGGCCCCGTCGAATCCCCCGAAGCTTGCGGATTTGTGGGACGACGGTACAACCGAATGGCGCCTGGCGCGCGCAGTCGGTACGATTTGCGCTTGGGGCAAGAGATCGGAGCACTCACGACGGCCCGAGGCGAGTGCCGTGGGACCAATTCGGGAAAACCTCGTTCGGGCTGTCCGCGCAGAGCAGGGAGCGTCTTGGAAGTGGGAGCCCGAGAGTGGACGTGCCGTCTGGTTACGGGGGCACGACATTCTCATCAACTGTGCATCGGTGCTGCAACGCCGGCTGATTGATGCTCACGCAGGCTCCGGCAAGGGCTTGCCCCTTTTTTCTCCTTACGGCGCTGGGCCGAGCGAGTTGCTGGCGCTGTGGCAAGGTGAGATGGACGACGGCCGTCTCGGCGAGCTGCTCCACGCCTTCGCACTGATTCGTCCGTGGCGACCGATCAAGGTCACGACGCCAGGAGTCGTTGGCGACGTGGTCTTCAAAGACGGAAACAGCAACTCGGACAATACGGCTTTCCATGCCGACAGTGACGACCAAGCCGACATGACCAGCGCTTGGCTCGCTCGGTTGGACGCTGCGGCGCAACTGCCACGCGCATACGCGCTGCTGAAACTGTGCTTCCTTGGCGGGCGACTGCCGCCGAGGCCTGGTCAGGCACGCAACGGGGCCGAGCCGCATGCGCCCGGTAACCTTCACATCCTGGATCTGCTGATGGCCGGACGTGGGGAAGAAGCGTGCACCGCCGCCGCCCGCCGCCTGCACGAGGTCGGCTATCCCCCGCTGTTCGCGACGAGCCGGAGCTTCTCCGCCGGGTTCGTGCTTTCAACAGCGGACTGTTGTCGTCTGGCGGGGCTGCTTCTCGTGCCGATTACGTTCGCGGCGGATCTCGCAAGGCTGATCATCAGACCAACCCGAGAGGATAATGATGACCGCTCAACAATCGCCGAACACGCAACCGTCTGAACCGATCACTCCTGCCACCTTGCGTCAAACTAATCGCCGGTGGTACATGGCAGTGGCACTCAAGGTTGCCGACGGGTTTGACAGGCGCTTTCAGCCGACCGGCTTTCCGAATCTTGGGCCTGCGCTCTACAAGGCTATGAACAACGGTGCGCCAGCCGACTATCTCCTCGTCGAATCGGCACAATCGCTCGCCAACTGGATGGAGGCTCTCTGTCTCGACCCGCAGAAACCGTGTCGCTACAACGCCGACTGCGCGGGCATCCCGTACGTGATCGTCCGGGACACAGTGAACAAGAGCAGGGAAGACCTGACCAGCTCCCTAACAGAACCCCACCGGTTGGCGTCTGATGAACTCGTCGAGAAAGCCAAGCACAACAACCGGCCGTTCAAGACCGTTCTGGAGAGCCTCCTCGACGTGAACAAGCAACGTCCCGTTCACCTGCCACGAATTGCGAGGCGCCTCTTCTACCTAGATCCTGCCTGCCTGCTTCACGGTGTCTTTCTCGAGAAGCTCGACGGCCGAATCCGGTTTCCGCGTCTGCTCTCGGCAACCATCACGGCCAAGGACGCGGAACCGGTGAACGCGGGCGGAGTCATGCGTGGCTACGTCACCGTAGTCGGAGAGGAAGCTAGTATTCCGTACACTACTCAGCACTTCTCCTCGTCCGAGATCAAGCTGCACCTCACCTTCCACGTCGACTCGTTGAAAGGTTTAGGGCTGGATGAAGGGCAGGAGACGTTCCTCGCCTCGTTCGCGCTGTACAAGATCAACAGGCTCCTCGGTTCGTTCCCTCGGCTGCGCACGGCGTGCGTCCTCGACCCCGAAGCCGGGTTGACGATCAAGCCAAACTTACGCGAAGCCATCAATGCCGCCTTTACGCCTAAGTCCCGGGCAAAGACGTTTGGCGGTGCAACCGTCGACGCCCTCTCCGCGACTGCGAAGGGCGGCGGATTCAAACCACTCGAAGTCCTCGGTTCCTGAGATGGCAACCGTCGTTCGCATCCGCTTTCTCACTGGCCGAGCCCACCTCCATCCCTGGCACGCTGCTCCGAACGAAGGCCGAGTAGAGTGGCCACCGTCTCCGTGGCGACTCCTTCGAGCTTTGGTCGCAGTGGCCGGGCGTGGGCTTACCACGCTGCCGGATCCCAGTCATCAAGGCGTCATTGCGGACGACTGGTTCACAGCCCGCTCGCCGGTTGGGAAACACCGCTCTGCGAAGCGGATCGAAGAAGACGATTCGTTCTGGGTAGACCGCACGGATCCCCTTCCATTCACGGTGCTTGCTCGATTGCTGGCCGAGTTGTCAACCCCGCCTGTTGTCTGGTTGCCCCGCACCGGAGTCGGGCACACGCGTCACTTTTTCCGAGTTGCCTCCGGACGCAGCACCGGCTCCGCCGTGTTCGATACCTTCGCCGCTATCGACGTCGAGCAGCCTCTCGTGTTCGAATGGCCAGACTCGCTTGCCCACAGACATGTCGAACGCGCGAGCAAGGATGGGAAGCAGTTGCAGCGCCTGCTGAGCCGCTTGCTCTACTTCGGTCGCTCCGAGTCGTGGTGCGATGCGGAACTTGAGGGCGCCGTGTTCGAGCCCGGCGACACTCACTGGCCGTGCGTCGCCGTGGAAGACGACACAGCATTCGCCAAACATTTCGGTCGTCAGGGTCTCCGCGAGTACCGCGACTACGCGGTCGAGAAGCGGCTGGGGTGGGACTCTGGTCAGTCAGCGTTTCTCCGAGGACAGTTCAGGACGCCAGAGGCAGGCGAGCCGGAGCTGCTGGTGCGTTCGCTGCTCCCGCAAACCGGCGAGTCGATGAAGCACGACGATCGCCCTTGGGGCACACGGTGGCTCCACTACGCGGTGCCTCGAGAGATCTTCCGTCTGCCCGTTCGCCGAGGCGCTCCGCGTGTGCCACTCGCTCAAGGCGCACTGCAACCGTGTCTTCAGCGGCAGGCGTTCCGGTATGCCATCAACACGGCTACCGTTCACAAGCTGGCGCTTCCGCCGTTGACAGCGACGCTCGCGATTGCCCAGCAGACTCGTTCGGCAGCGATGGCGATCTTCGGCCTTCAGAACGGCAACCTCTGCTCGCCCCAGCTGTCGGGGAAGCGATTTCGCGAAGACGAGCGGCGGCACGACTTGTTTGCTGACTCGGACGGCGAACAAGTCGTACCGTTCTGCAACGGTGCAGGTTCTCACTCGGATCACGCCTACTGGTGGCCGGTTGACGAGGACGGCGACGGGTTCCTGGATCACCTCGTTCTGCTCTGCAAGAACGGCTTCTCAGAGAGAGACGCAGCCGCGTTGAGGACCCTCAACCGCATCCGGCAGCATGGCCCATCCCGCCACGACCTGCTGCTGACACCTCTCTTCGAGGGGAAGTGGGAGGATTGTCCAAGCAGCTTGGCACGCTCCGGGTCTACTCTCGACTTCGTGTCGGCGACTCCTTACTTCTGCCCCGTTCATCTGACGCGTCGCTCCGGAAGACGACGATCACTGAAGGCACAGATCGGCAGGTCGCTGCAAGAGAGTCATGTACCTGCCGCTGCTCGAATTGACGAGATCGTTTTCGACTACGATCCGTCGTCCCTCGGTCGCCACCGCGAGCGTGATCTGCGGCGGCGGTTCGTCGCTCACGTGCAGAACGAGCTGAAGGACACGCGTGGTGAAGTCGTCGTCGAGCGCGGGGGGATTGCAGTTGGAACTATTATGGACAGTCTGGCAACTTCAGCCCCCGAGATCGATGACCCGCGTTATCCCAACGCCTGCGTGCGAAACCCTGACGATCCTGTGCCGCTTGGAGTGAGTCGCGGCGTGTTCGTAGCAGATGGCCTGCGTTTCGTCCCGGCCCTTGGGTTCCAGCGCGTCCGCGATAGGCGGGACCGAGCGAAGGGACCAGGAGTTATGCTCAGAGTCCGCTTCGACTCGTCACAACCCGCACGGCCTTTCGCTATCGGCGAGTTCTGTCATTTTGGTCTCGGGATGTTCGTGCCGCTCGGCCTGGGGAGGTCGTGAGAGGCTGATCTCCGTCGCATGGTAGAGTCAACGGTGCAGGACATGGAGGTATTCCCGGGCATTTCGATGGATCCCGACGTTCGGTTCGGGAAGCCCTGTCTCACCGGCACGCGGATCGATGTCGCCACGACCGTCGGCGCCGTCGCCGCGGATGAGACGGTCGAAACGGTGGCCGAGGAGTACGCGCTGTCCGTCGAACAAGTGCGGTCGGCTCTCAGCTACGCCGCCCACGTCGCGGCACACCTGCCGCCGGCGGTTCGACAGGCGTCGTGAAGGTTCTGCTCGACGAGAACTTTCCCCCTCGGGCTGCTCCGGCGCCTGCACGCTGACGGATTCGCTGCTGAGCACATCATCACGCTTGGTTTGCGCGGCGCTTCTGACACGCGGGTTCGCGAACGCCTCCAGGACGAGCAGATCCTCTTCTTGACGCAGGACGATGACTTCCTGATCGGTCCTGCAGTCTCGGCAATCGTCGTGGTCTCGCGTATCAAGCAGTCCCGTCGCTCGAGCGACCGCATCGATATCTGGCGATCAGCTGTTGGCGGCCTGACCAACACGGCCCGACCGGAACGCCTATTCGAGCTGATGGACGACGAAACGTTGGCGCCCTGGCGCGACAGCAAATAGCTCCGCCCCTGTCACACTTCAGAACGTATCTGTCGTGCACTGTCCGCCGACATAGCGCAGCGTCGCGACCATGATTCAACCACCGCGTCACGCAGACGCCTGGAATCGACCTGGAGCGCCGGCGTCGTTCCGCTCGCCCGCCAGCCCTCCTACTCGTCCCGCCTCATCGTCAGCCGCACCGCCCGGCTCGCGGGATACAGGCCGGCCACGGCGGTCGCGGCGACCATGAGCAGCGACGACTGCGCCAGGAACGCCCACGGAAGATGGAACTGGATGGTCCAGCCGAAGCTCTGCACGTTGATCACGTAGATCAACACCATCGAGAGCGCGAGCCCGACGACGATGCCGATGGCCTGGCTGACGAGGCCGATCAGCACCGCTTCCCCGAGGACGATGCGCCGGATCTGCCGCCGGTCGGTGCCGACGAGCCGGAGAATCGTGACCTCGCGCTCGCGCTCGAGGATCAGCGTGACGAGCGTGCCCGACACGCCGAGCATCGCGACGACGATCGCGATGATCTCGAGCGCATAGGTGATCGTGAACGTGCTGTCGAAGATGCGGAGCACCTCGGCCCGCAGGGCCTGGTTGGTGTTGACGAAGATGCGGCGGTCGCCGGCGGCGGCCAGCAGCCGCTCGCGCGCCCGTTCCGGATCGACGCCGGCCTCGAGGTAGACCGTGACGCCGCTCACGCCGACGTCGCCGAAATGGCGCTCGAACACGGCGCGATCCATCATCAGCACGCCGCGATCGTTCGAGTAGTCGTAGTACACGGCGGCGATCCTGAACGGCCGCGGCCCCGCGCGCGTCGGCACGAGCACCTCGTCGCCCACCTGCTTGCCGTGCTTGAGCGTGAACGGCTCCGACGCGACGACCGCGTCGCGCCCCATCGCGCCGCGCATGGCCACGCGCGCGTCCGGCGGCGCCTTGAACTGCAGCGAGCCGTGCGCCAGCAGCACGCCGAAGTCGCCCCCGCCCACCCGCACGCGTACGCCGTCGTACGGGACGTCCGTGATGCGGTAGCGATCGGCCGCCGCGACGCCGGGACTGGAGACGATGCGCTCGACGACGTCCGAGGACAGGGTGGCGTCGACGCCGGGCCGGCCCGTCGAACCCGGGCTGACGAACAGGTCGGCCCGCAGCGTCTGCTCGACCCAGTAGACGACCGTCTCCCGGAAGCTGCCGATCATCACGGCGATCGCCACCATCATCGAGAGGCTGACGGCGAGCGCCGCCACCGAGATCGAGAGCCGCCGCACCGACGCGGCCACGTTCGTCAGCGCGAGCCACGCCTCGACGCCGAGCCGCCGCCGGATCGGCCGCTCCAACGCGCCCGCGGCCACGTGCAGCAGCGACGGCACGAGCAGCGACGCGCCGAAGATGATGGCGAGCGCCGACGCGTACCCGAACAGCGGTAGGCCGTTCACCGGTCCCAGCGTCGCGAGCCAGCCGCCCGCGCCGATCAGCGCGAGGCCGGGCGCGACGCCCCGGATCGACATCCGCGCGGAGGTGCCGCCGACCTCCTCGCCTCTGATGGCGGCGATCGGCGGCACGCGCGCGGCCTCGTTGGCCGGCACCGCCGCAGCCACGAGCGAGAGCGGCACCCCGGTCAGCACGGCCAGCAGGAGGATCCGCGCGTCGAGCGCGGGCGGCGCTGCCGCCGTCGCCACGTACAGCGTCGAAACCGTCGTGGCCGTGAGCGCAACCGTCGCGTCGGCGAGCAGCCGCCCAATCGCGATGCCGGCGGCGGTGCCGGCCGCCGCCAGCGCCGCCGCCTCCGCCAGGAACAGCGCGCGCACCGTCCACCGGCCGACGCCCAGCGCGCGCAGGATGCCGATCTCGTCGCGCCGCGAGAGCACCGCCACCGAGATGGTGTTGTAGACGAGGAACAGGCCGACGACGAGCGCGACGTACGAGAGCGCGGTGAGGTTGAGATGGAACGCGGCGAGCATCTGCTCGACCTCGCGCCCCCGTTGCGCGGGCCGCTCGACGAGCATGCCGGCCGGCAGCCGCGCGGCGATCGCCTGCTCGGCCGCGTCGACGCCGATGCCGTCCGCGAGCCTGACCTCCACACGATCGAGCCGGCCGATCTCGTCGAGGGCGAGCTGGGCGGCTGCGATGTCCATCAGCACGAAGCGGCCATCGAGCGCGCGCGCGGGCCCTTCGTCCTCGAGCAGGCCGCGCACCACGAGCGGCACCTGGCGATCGCCCGCGAGGACCGTCACGGTCGACCCGATCGAGAGCCCGCGCGATGCGGCGAACCGCGCGGTGAGGATGGCGGCGTGCGGATCGAGCAATCGATCGAGCAGCCGATCGCCCGGCTCGACGCCGGCATCCACGAGCGCGTAGTCGCGGAAGGCGCGGTCGCGCAGCGCGTCGACGCCGAGCACGCGCAGCGTCTCGGCGGCCCGCCCCTCCTGGCGGATCACGAGCTCGCCCTCGACGAGCGGCGCGACGTCGCCGAATTCGCGAAGCCAGGCGATCTCGGCGAGCCGCGTCTCGTCGAGGCCCACGCCGGTGCCGACGATCTCGAGCGACGCGCGGCCCGAGACGGTGTCGAGCGCGGCCTGGAAGCCGCGCAGCGAGCTCGCGTTCGTCAACTGAATCGCCACCACGACGCCGATGCCGAGCGCGATGCCGAGGACCGCGGTCGCCGAGCGGAGCCGCTCGTGAACCAGCCGGCGGAGGATGAACCACCTAAACAGCCGCATGCGCCGGCGTGTCGGCTTCGATCCGGCCGTCGCGCATCCGGATCACCCGGTGCGCCGCCGCGGCGATCTCGGGCGCGTGCGTGGCGAGCAGCATCGTGACCCCGGTCTCGCGGTTGAGCGCCGTCAGCAGATCGAGCACGATCCGCCCGTTCTCCGAATCGAGATTGCCGGTCGGTTCGTCGGCGATGATCAGCGCCGGCCGATGGATCAGGGCACGCGCGAGCGCCGCGCGCTGCAGTTCGCCGCCCGAGAGCTGCCGCGGATAGTGCCCGGCGCGCGCCTGCAGGCCGACGCGATCGACGAGCGCGCGCGCGTCCCGATCCGCATCGTCCGGCCTGGCGCCGGCGAGCAGCCTCGGCAGCGCGATGTTCTCGCTCACGGTGAGCGTGGGCAGCAAATTGAAGAACTGGAACACGAAGCCGACGCGCGTGCGCCGCACGCGCGTCAGCTCATCGTCCGACAGCGTATCGAGCGCCACGTCGTCGAGCCGCACGCGGCCCGACGTCGGCCGGTCCATCGCGCCGCAGAGGTGCAGGAGCGTGGACTTGCCGCAGCCGGACGGGCCGACGAGCGCGACGAATTCCCCGCGCTCGAGCGCGAGGCTCACGCCTGCCACGGCCGTCACCCGCGACTCACCCGCCGCGTAGGTGCGCACGACGTTCTCGGCGGACAGCACGGACACGGCGCGGCCTGCTGTGATCGTCACTCAGGAGTTGATCCCGCCACGGCGTCAGCCGAACGCCGCGCGGACCTGCTCGATCATCCACTCCAGCTCGGATTCGCCGATGACGAGCGGCGGAGCGATGCGGATCACGCGCTCGTGCGTTTCCTTGCACAACACGCCGCGCTCGAGCAGCCGCTCGCAATAGGGCCGCGCCGGCTCGGTGAGCTCGATGCCGACGAGCAGCCCTCGGCCGCGCACCTCGCGTACGACGGGCGAGCGCAGCGCCCGCAGCGCGTCCAGCAGCACGGGGCCCAACCGGGCGGCGCGTTCGACGAGCTGTTCGTCGGCGATGACCTGGAGCGCCGCGCGCGCCACCGCGGCGCCCAGCGGGCTGCCGCCGTACGTGCTGCCGTGGCTGCCCGGCGTGAACACCTCCATCACGTCGCGCCGGCCGACGACAGCCGACACCGGGTAGAAGCCGCCGGACAACGCCTTGCCGAGGATGTAGACGTCGGGCCGCACGCCCTCGTGCTCGCACGCGAACCAGCGTCCCGTCCGGCCGAGTCCCGTCTGGATCTCGTCGGCCATGAGCAGCACGTTCGCCACGGCGCAGGCCGAGGCGGCCTCGGCGAGATAGCCGTCGGGCGGCACGTTGATGCCCGCCTCGCACTGGATCGGCTCGACGAGCAACGCGCACGTGCGCAGCGTGATCGCGGCTTTCAGCGCATCGGCGTCGCCGAACGGGACCGTGACGAACCCCGGAGCGAACGGCCCGAAGTGCCGCCGGTAGCCCTCATCGGACGAGAACCCGACGATCGTCGTCGTCCGGCCGTGGAAGTTGTTGGCGCAGACGATGATCTCGGCCGCACCGTCCGGAATCCCCTTCCGCTCGTAGCCCCATCGCCGGGCCGCCTTGATCGCGGTCTCGACGGCTTCGGCGCCGGAGTTCATCGGCAGCACGACGTCCAGGCCGCAGCGCTCCGCCAGCTCGCGGCAGAGCGCGGGCAACTGATCGTTGCGAAACGCGCGCGACGTGAGCGTCACGCGCGCGGCCTGCTCGGTGAACGCCCGGAGGATCGCCGGGTGCACGTGCCCCTGGTTCAGCGCCGAGTACGCGCTGAGGCAGTCGAGGTACTTCCGCCCATTCACGTCGTACACCCACACGCCCTGGGCGCGTTCGACGACGATCGGCAGCGGATGGTAGTTGTGGGCGCCCCAACGGTCCTCGATGCCGATCAGGTCGTCGGCCCTGGTGTTCGACGCGGTCGTCATCGCCGGGCGTCCTCCGCGTGGCTCGCCTGCCCCGCAGGCCTGCCGAGCCGTTCGACGATGCGCGTGGCCTCTTCGACGGCACGGGCGAGGACCGATCGGATCTTGCCGTCCTCGAGCATCAGCAGCCCGGCGATCGTGCAGCCTGCCGGCGTCGTCACGTCGTCGCGCAGCGACGCCGGATGGCGGCCGGTCTCGAGCGCCATCTTCGCGGAGCCGAGCATCGTCTGCGCGACGAGCGTGAGCGCGAGATCGCGCCGCAAGCCGACGCGCACGCCGGCATCGGCCAGCGCCTCGAGCACGAGGTACATGTAGGCCGGGCCGCTGCCGCTGAGCGCGGTGATGGCGTTGCAGTACTGCTCTTCGACCACCTCGCAGCGGCCGACCGCGGTGAACACGCGTTCAGCGATCGCCAGGTGCGCGGCCGTCGCGTGCCGGCCGGCGGCCACGACGGTCATGCCCGCCCCGACGACGCAGGGCGTGTTGGGCATCGCGCGCACCCAGGGGTTGGCGCGGCCGTGCAGCGACTCGAGCTGGGCGGTCGTCACGCCGGCGAGGATGGAGATGCAGAGCGCGTCGGGCGGCAGCGGCGCGTCGCGCACCGTCGCCAGCACGGCTGGCGCCTGCGACGGCTTCACGCACAGGAGCAGCAACGCGGTGTCTGCGAGCGCGTCGTGGTAGTCGCGAACCGCGCGGACCCCCAGCGCGCCGTGCACCTGCTCGCAGCTCTCCTCGGTCTTGCACGATGCCCACGCCTGGCTGGGCGTGATGAGCCCGGCGTCGAAGAGCCCTTTCAGCAGCGTCTGCCCCATGACGCCGGCGCCGAGCACCCCGATGGTCCTGCCGCGGCCGACGAGAGAATTGTCGCTCACCACGTTGCGTTCACTCCCGATCGCGATGGCCCGCGGCGGCCGCCGAGGCGGCCGCGTGGGTCCTGAGGCTGCGCACGTACGATGCGACGCCGTCCTCGAGCGTGGTGAACGGCCGCGCGTACCCGTGAGCCAGCAGCCGATCCATCCGCGCTTCGGTGAAGTACTGGTAGTGCCGGCGCACGTCCTCCGGCGTGTCGATGAAATCGATCCGCTCGGGCTGGCCCACGGCCGCGAACACGGCACGGGCCAGGTCGAGGAACGTGCGCGCCTTGCCGGTGCCGAGATTGAAGATGCCGCGCGGCGTGGGCTGCCTCACGAGCCAGGCCAGCACGTCGACGACGTCGTCGACGAAGACGAAGTCGCGGGCCTGGTGGCCGTCCGGCACGCCCGGCTCGTGGCTCCTGAAGAGCCGCACCCGGCCGGTCGCGGCGATCTGGTCGTAGGCGTGCAGCACGACGCTCGCCATCGGTCCCTTGTGACGCTCGCCGAACCCGTACACGTTGAAGAACTTCAGGCCGCACCAGGCCGGCGGATGCGCGCCGGCGCGCGCTTCGTCGAGCGCCCAGAGATCGAACTGCTGCTTCGACTCGCCGTACTTGTTCAACGGCTTTAGCCGCGGGACGAGACGCTCGTCGTCGTCGTAGCCGTGCTCGCCGGCGCCGTAGGTGGCGGCGCTGCTCGCGTAGATGAACGGCACGCCAGCGTCCGACGCGTAACGCCAGAGCTCCTGGGACGCGCGGAGGTTCACGCGCGTCAGGTACGCCACGTCCTGCTCCCGCGTGTCGGTGCACGCGCCGAGGTGGACGATCGCGCGGGGCGGCGCGTCGAGCGACTGGAGCCAGGCGACCGCGCGCTCCGGTTCGAGGCGGGTGCCGAACTCGACGTCCGCGTGCTCGGGACGGGTGTCGAAGTGGGAGCCGTGGTCCACGGACGTGACGTCCAGCCCCTGCGCACGAAGCGCCTGCACCAGCCGCGCGCCGATGAACCCCGCCGCTCCCGTGACTACGACCATCCGCTCGTGCCTTTCTGCCGGTGCTTCGAAGCCGCCAAACGGGCATCTTCCCACCCGGAGGCGGGGTGCGGCAAGTTCGCCAATGTGCCGCGAAGCGCAGGTCCACACGCGACAACCGGCTTCTTCGAGACACAATGCCGTGGGCGCCGCGTGGTCTACCGGCAGACGCCGCGCGTGTACTATGAGCGTCTTCTCGGAAGCTGAGCAGCACGACTCACTCGCACGGAGGGCTCATGTCGCACGCGGAGACCGTCAAGGCGATCTACCAGGCGTTCGGGCAGGGTGACGTTCCGGCAATCCTCGAGCGGCTGGCAGAGGACGTGGAGTGGGAGTACGGCGCCGGCGAATCGGCGCCGCCGTGGCTCACCCTCAGACGCGGCCGCTCCAGCATCGTCGGGTTCTTCGAGAGCCTTGGCGCGCTCGACATCCACCGGTTCGAGCCGAAGCGCTTCCTCGAAGACGGACCGCTCGTGGTGGCCGTGCTCGACTTCGAGTGCACCGTGCGCCAGACCGGGCGGCGCATCGTGGAAGAGGATCAGATCCACCTCTGGCACTTCGACAGCGCCGGCCGCGTCGCGCGGTTCCGGCATCGCACCGACACGCACCAGCAGTGGGCCGCGTACTTCAACCGGTAGCCCGCGACGGCCTGACCGAGGCCGGGCGTCCGCAGCGGTCGCGGCATGAGCACGACGGCTCCGTTCGGGCCGCACGCGCGGGCCGTTCGAGATCTCGACCGACCCCGCTCTACCGACGCGTCGGTTTCTCGCCCCCGGCCAACCCGGCCGGCTACATGGAGATCACGCGGCCCGGCCTCTACAAGGCGACGCGGTCGCGGTAGCCGACGCTACTTGCAGGGCTTGTCGCGCGCGGGATCGTGCGTCTTGGCGTTGGCCGGCGCCGAGCCGCGCTTGGAGAGGATGTAGCTGGCGAGCTGGTGCAACTGCTGCGACGTCATCGGCTTGCCGCTGCCGAACGGCATCATGCCCCGCGCAGGGAATCCCTTCTCGGTCGCGGTCATGACGTCGGTCACCGAGCAGCCCGAGGTCCAGAAATCGTCGACGAGATTCGGGCCCACGAGGCCGCCGAGATCCGGACGATGGCAGTTCGCGCACATGTACGTCTGTCCTTCGTACAGCGCGCGTCCCTGAGCCAGGCTGGCGGCATCGGTGAGCGGCTTCAGCGACGCGCCGCGCGACGCCGGCGGTGCCGCCTGCCGCGCCCCGGCCTGCCGTTCGTCCGCCGCGATCGGATCGGCGGCGAACGGGACGGCCGCCGCGACTCCGGCCGCGCACACCAGGACCGTCATACGCCAGTACGATCTCGTGCTCATGTTATTCCTCGAGCAACAACCGTAGCACGCCCGCGGCATCTTCAGCCGAATCGTCGTGCGAGATGAGCGCCCGCACCTTGCCGGCGCGATCGATCGCGTAGGTGTAGCTCGTGTGGCTCACCTCGGGCCCGCCGGCCGACGCCGACGGCGTGATCTCGTACGCCGACTTGTATTGCGCGACCACGGCGTCCACTTCGGCGCGAGTACCGGTGAGGCCGATCATCGGCAGATCGAACGACCGCACGTACCGCGCGAGGGCTGCTGGCGTGTCGCGATCCACGTCCACGGTCACGAACAGCACCACCACGTCGTTCCGGGCCACCGGCACGCGCTTCACCGCATCGGCCAGCTTGGACATGGTCAGCGGGCAGACGTCCGGACAGGTCACGTAGCCGAAGAACAGGAAGACGATCTTGCCGCGAACATCCGTCAGCCTGAATGGTGTGCCTTCATGGCTCGTGAGCGTGAAGTCGCCGCCGAGAGGGTACTCGCGCAGCTCGACGCCGCCCGACGCGCTGCCCCCCGCCGACGGGCCGTCCCCGCCGCGACCGCAGCCCACGCCTGCGGCGGAGAGCGCGAGCATCACGAGGGTCACCAATCGCCGGCGCATGGTCGATCGCCGGCGTTCACTGGCCCGGCGCCGCGACCGCGGCCCGGGAACCGACCACGGCGACGACGGTCTTCGTCTCGCCGCCCTCGAACCGAAGCGTCAGCTCGACGTCCTCGCCCGTCGCCAGCGCGCGCGTCACCTTGAACAACATGACGTGATATCCGCCGGGCTTGAACTCGACCGTGCCGTGCACCGGCACGACGACGCGATCGACCTGGGCCATGCGCATCATGCCGCCCATCGGCGCATTGCCCATCGCGCCGCGCCCCGGCGTCTGCTGCATCGTGTGGAGCTCCGCGGTAGCCGCCACCGGCGAGCTCACGCCCACGAGCGTGAGCGGCGCCGAACCGTGGTTCTCGATCGTGAAGTACGCAGCGGTGCTCGCCTGCCCGGCGGTGGCCTCACGGACCCAGGCCTGCCGGACGTTCACGCCGGGCGCAGTCTGCGCGATCGACGCGGACGGAACTCCCGTCAGCGCGAAAGCGGCGGCCAGCATTGCGAGACCCGTCCTGCGGTGCATCATCGACATCTCCACGCTCCTCATCGCGCGCACGCGCCGTCATGCCGGCCATCGCCAGGCGGTCGCGTACCAACGCTTCGTTCACTGTTCAGGATCTCACGGTCGCGCCCGCGCTGTCGTCCGTCTGCCCCGGGCGGAATCGCCGCGCGATCCTGTTCGCCCAGCGCGGCCATCTCTCTTCGAGCCATTCGTACAGCAGCGGCAGCACGACGAGGGTCAGGACGGTCGATGTGACGAGCCCGCCGATCACGACGGTCGCGAGCGGCCGCTGGACCTCGGAGCCCGGGCTCGTCGACGTGGCCATGGGGATGAACCCGAAGCTCGCGACGAGCGCGGTCATGAGCACGGGCCGCAGGCGCACTTCCGATCCAGCCCGCACCGCCTCCTCGAGCGGCTGGCCGCTGTCGCGCAACTGGTTCAGGTACGCGATGAGCACGACGCCGTTCAGGACGGCGATGCCGAAGAGCGCGATGAACCCGACCGACGCGCTGAGGTTCAGGTGGAGCCCGCGCAGCCAGAGCGCGCCGATTCCGCCCACGAGGGCGAACGGCACGTTCAACATCACGAGGAGCGCCTGCCGCGCGTGACCGAGGCTGGCGTAGAGGAGCATCACGATCAGCAGGAGCACGGCCGGCACGATGAGCGACAGCCGCTGCATCGCGCGCTGCTGATTCTCGAACTGCCCGCCATAGGTCACGCGGTAGCCCGGCGGCAGATCGACGCGCCGAGCGATCTGCCGCTGGACGTCGGCGGCGAACCCGCCGAGATCGCGCCCGCGCACGTTGCTCTGCACGATGACCATGCGCTCGCCGTTCTCGTGGTTGATGAGCTCCGGCCCCTGCACGATCTCGACGCGGGCCACCTGCGAGACCAGCACCTTGCCGCCAGATGGCGTCGTCAAGAGCAGGCGGCCGATGGCCTCGGGGGTCTCCCGGTGCTCCGGCGCGAGGCGAACGATCACCGGGAATCGCTTGCGGCCTTCGATGATCTCGGTGGCCTCTGCGCCGCCGATGCCCGTGCGGACGGCGTCGCGGACGTCGCCGACGCTCAGCCCGTACCGCGCGAGCGCGCCACGGTCGAGGGTGATCTGCACCTGCATCGCGCCGGCCGTGACGTCGACCGACGTGTCGGCCGCGCCCGGCACGGTCCGAATCACGTCGCGGATGTCGCGCGCCGTGCGTTCGAGCCGCGCGAGATCGTCGCCGAACAGCTTCACGCCGAGCTCCGTACGCACGCCCGAGATCGCCTCGTCGAGGCGCATCGCCATCGGCGCGGTGAAGTTGTACTCGATGCCGGGAATCGATCGGAGCGCCTCGTCCATCCTCGTGATGAGCGCCTCGGCCGACCGCTCGGTCCACTGATCGTGCGGCTTCAGGCCCACGTACACGTCGCCCGCGTACAGCCCCATCGTCTCGGTCGCCAGCTCGGGACGGCCGACCTTGGTCACGACGCCCGTCACTTCCGGAAAGCGCCGCAGCGTAGCTTCGACCTCCTTCGCGATCGCCATGCCCTGCGGCAGCGAGGTGCTCGGCAGCCGCCGCGTCTCGATGAGCATCGATCCCTCGTCCAGCTCCGGCATGAACTCGGTGCCGAGAAACGGCACCGATGCGAGCGCGGCCACGAGCAGCGCCGCCGCCATGCCGAGCACGATCGCCCGATGCCCGATCGCCCAGTCCAGCACGCGCCGATACGCGCGGCGCAGCGCCTCGAACCAGCGCGACGGCGTCTCGACCGTGTGCTTCAGGAGGAGAGAGGCGATGACCGGGACGTAGGTCAGTGCCAGCAGCAGCGACCCGAGGACGGCGACGCAGACGGTGAAGGCCATCGGCGCGAACATGCGGCCCTCGAGCCCCTGCAGCGAGAAGATCGGGATGTAGACGGCGATGATGATGCAGACGCCGAACACGATGGGC
Source organism: Acidobacteriota bacterium (assembly GCA_020853395.1). Lineage (NCBI taxonomy): Bacteria > Pseudomonadati > Acidobacteriota > Acidobacteriota bacterium. The sequence goes on along the minus strand of JADYYY010000016.1, from coordinate 27,054 downwards.
CGTCCCACCTCGACGGCCGCCCGCCGGATGATCCGGAGCCGCTCGGCGGGCGCGTCGTGGTCGTGGTCCTCGAGCCGCCGCACGAAGTTCTCGACCATCACGACCGAGGCGTCCACGAGCAGCCCGAAGTCCAGCGCGCCCAGGCTCATCAGGTTCGCCGACACGCCGGCGCGCCGCATGGCGACGAACGCGAAGAGGAGCGACAGCGGAATCACCGTGGCGGTGACGAGCGATGCGCGCAGGTTCCGGAGGAACACGAACAGCACGAGCACGACGAGCGCACCGCCTTCGACGAGGTTGCGCACGACGGTCCGCGTCGTGCGATCGACGACCTCGCCCTGGTCGTAGAACGGGCGGATCGTCACGCCCTCGGGCAACAGGCGCCGGATGCCGGCGAGCTGCTCCTCGACCAGCCGCACGACCTCTCGCCCGTTGGCGCCCTTCAGCATCACGATCATGCCGGCCACCGTCTCGCCGCGCCCGTCGCGCGAGACCGCCCCTTCGCGCGGCATCGGGCCGATCGACACCGTGGCCACGTCATCCACGTGGATCGGCGTGCCGCCGCGGGTCGCGACGACGACGCGGGCGATGTCCTGAGCGCCGGCGAGCCGGCCGAGGCCGCGAATCGTGAACCGCTCGCCACGGCTCTCGAGGTAGCCGGCGCCGAAGTTGTCGTTGTTCTCCCGGAGCGCCCGCTCCAGATCGGCGAGCGCCAGGCCATAGCCCAGCAGGCGGCCGGGATCCGCCTCGACGTGGAACTGCTGGACGAGTCCGCCCCACGAGTTCACGTCCGCCACGCCGGGGATCGTCCGCAGCAGGGGCTTGATCGTGTACTCCTGCAGGCTCTTCAGCTCCATCAGCGACCGCGCGTCCGACTCGAGCACGTACTGGAACACCTCGCCCATCGGCGTCGCGGGCGGCCCGAGCGATGGCCGCACGCCATCCGGCAGGCTCCCGGCGGCGTCCTGCATGCGCTGCTGCACCAGCGTCCTGGCGAAGTACAGATCGACATCGTCTTCGAACGTGATCGTCACGACCGAGATGCCGGCCTTGGACACGGAGCGCACGAGCTGGGCGCGCGGGAGTCCCATCATCGCGATCTCCATCGGGTAGCTCACGAGGTTCTCGACCTCGTTGGGCGACAACCCGGGGGCCGGCGTGATGACCTGCACCTGATTCGGGGTGAGATCCGGAAAGGCGTCCACGCTGATGCTCGTGACCGCCCAGATGCCCGCCGCAATCAGCGCGAGCGTGCCGGCGATGACGGCGATGCGGAATCGCAGGGCGGCGTCGATCAATCGGTCGATCATGGCGCCCTCCTACTGGGCCGGCGCTGCCGCGCGCGCGAACTGGGACTTCACGGCGAATGCCCCGCCGGTGACGATCACGTCGCCGGGCCTGAGACCGTTGACGACGTGAACACGATCGCCGACGGTGGTGCCGATCTCGACGTCGCGGCGTTCGAACCGCGCGCCGCCGTCGGCCGTGGGCGTGGCGATGAACACGACCGGGCGCTCGTCCAGCCGTTGCAGCGCGGCGTCCGGCACCGCCACGCCGTCACGCGCGACGCCGACGGCAAGGACGACGGTGGTCATCATCGCTGGTCGAAGCCGCCCGGCAGGATTCTTCACCAGGGCTCGCACCGGCACGGTGCGCGTGACCGGATCGAGCGCCGCGCCGACGCTCTGCACGACGGCGTGGAACGTCTCGGGCAAGAGCTCCGCGACCGTGAACGTGACGCCGACGCCTCGCGCCAACAGCGGCGCCACGCGCTCGGTCGCGGCGATCTCGAGCCACAGCGTGCCCGGCTCGGTCACGGTCACGAGCGGCGTGCCGGCCTCGACGACGCTGCCGAGCGTGACGTCGCGGCTGAGCACCACGCCGGCGAACGGCGCCGTCAGGACGATCGCGCCTCGCTCGTCGGCCGGACCGAGCTGGCTCGACACGGCCCGCGCACGATCGACCTCGGCTTGCGCCTGCACGAGGTTCGACTGCGCCTCGTCGAGGTCCACGCGCGCGCGCTCCACTTCCTGGCGCGACATCGCCTTGAGCTCGAGGAGCCGCTCGGCACGCTCGAGCGCCGCACGCGCATATCGGGTCCGCGTCTGCTGCGCGGTGAGCTCGGCGAGCGCCTTGGACAACTCCGATCGCACGGCCGCGGCCTGCTCGCTGAGCAGCGTGACGAGCGGCTCGCCGGCGCGCACGCGGTCTCCCAGACGCACGTGCAGCGCCGTGACACGGGCGCGCGCCGGAGCGCTCGAGCGCACCGTGCGGTCCTCGTTCGCCGCAAGCTGGCCCGGCACGGCGACGGTGTCGCTCATGCGCCACGCCTCGACGGCCTGCCAGCGCACGCCGCCGTGCTCCACCTGCTCGCGCGTCAGGGTCAGACGGTCAGCCGCCGGCGCAACGGCCGCAGGCTGCTCGACAGGCGTCGCATCGCCTCCGCAGCCGGCGACGGAGATCGCCGAGACCAGCAGAGCGGCGCCGGCCGCCGCGCGACGAGAGAGATGCTGCAGATGATGCCGGTCGGTCATGGCTGTGCTCCCCGCGCAGGGCTCGCTGACGGCGAGCCGGTCCAGGTGTGGAACAGTTGAAGCGCACCGCTCGGATCGGCGCTGGCGACGAGCGCGAGCACGAACAGGCTCTCGCGCTCGGCCAGGAGCGTGCGCAGGAACGTCAGGCGCGCGTCGGCGAGCGTGCGCGTCGCGTCGAGCACCTGCAGCAGCGTCGCGCCGCCCTCCTGGTACGCGCCGACCGTGTACTCGTGGATGGCCTCGGCGCGCGAGAGAAAGGACTGGCGCAGCCGCTCGATCTGCCGGGTGAGCTGTTGCGCGGCCCGATAGGCGCCCTCCACGTCGGCGGCGACGGTCCGTTCGGCCCATCGCAGCTCCTCCTCGGCCGCGATCCGCTCGCTCGTCGCCCGCGCGATGCCGCCCCGGTTCTGGTTGAAGATCGGAACGGCCAGGTTGACGCTCGCGATCATCGACGTCTGCCCGTCGAGCTGCTTGCCGCCGAACGTCAGGCCGAGCTGTCGCCAGCTCGCGGTGCGTTCGTAGGCGGCCGCCGCGGTCGCGCTCTCGACCCGCGCCCGGCCGGCGACGAGCTCTGGACGCGCCCGCGCCGACCGCTCGAGCAGATCGCCGACGGCGGGCAGCGCGGCCGGGCCACCGCCTGGCTCGTCGGGCACCACGACGCGGAGGGCGTCGAGCCCGCCCGAGATGGCGTCAGACGACAGGTACGGTTCGAGCGCGGCCTGACTCCGCGTGAGCGCGACGCCGGCGAGGACCACGGCCGTGCTGACCTGATCCAGTTCGGTCTCGATCCGCAGCAGCTCGCCTTCGGCCGTGACGCCTTGCTCGACGCGCGCCCGGCTGTAGGCCGCCAACTGCGCCAGCCGGTCGCGGTTCTCCTCGGCTTCATCCCGGAGCGCCTGTGCCAGGGCCAGCTCGAAGAAGGCCCGCACGGCCCCGCTCACGACCTGCCGGCGCGCGAGCGCCGCGGCCGCCTCGGCGACATCGATCTCCGCTTCGGCTTGCCGCACGCGATCGGGCCGCCTGATGAGCTGCTCGATGGGCCAGGTGACGTACGCCTGCACTTCCCTGCTGGCTCCTGCCGATGCCGGGCGGCCCTGAACGCCGATGTTCTCGAGCCAGACGGTCGCAATCGGGTTCGGCACCGATTGGACGAGGGTTCTCGTTGCGCGGGCCGCTTCGGCGCGCGCGCGCGCCGCTTCGACGAGCGGATGACGCGCGAGCGCCGACGCGATCGTTCGCTCGAGCGTGAGCGGCGGCCGCGTCTCTTGCGCCTGCGGGGGCAGGACGGGCTGCGCCGCCGCTGCATGAGCGAGCGACGCCACGCAGGCGGCGGCCGGCATCAGCAGCCGGCCGGCGGCGCGACGCCATCCGCGCCGCCGCGCGCCGCGGCGGTCCGATGTACACATGGTTTCCTCCAGACAGACGGGCAGCCAACGTTCGAGCCTCCGGCCTGGAGCGCAAAAGCTCCGGGCCTCGGCTCAGGCCAAGGTCTGTCTGGAGGGCGGTCCGCGAACGGGATCGGGTGGGGACGGCGATCCGCGCGGAGCAGGGGCGCCCGAGGGCGCGACCACGCCCGCACGAACGGGCTCCGGCGCGGAAATGACGACCCGGCCGACGATGAGCGGCGGGGTGATGAGGGTGGAGCCGGCGGTGGGTTCGTACGCCGCGACGAGAAACACGGCATTGCCGTGGTTACCGTGCGGGGGAGCCAGCGACGCTCCGCGAGGGGCCCCTTCGCTCGTGGCCTGATCCGCGATGACGTGACTGTGCGCGATCGCCGCAGAACGGCTTTCGATACCGGCCCGATGCACGTGCGTCGGGGGGAGCAAGGGCAACCCGATCAGGGCCACCACGAGTGCCGCCGCCATGCACCTGTCCGGCATCCGCCGAGTCGAAGTCACACCAGCCTCACGGAGCGTCGACGAAACCCGTGCTGCAAGACTTCGTCCACAACAGGATTACGGCCAGAGAGCCGCGCCGTTTCACCTGGCCGCCGGCACCGCGAGAAATCCCGGCGGCGCCGCGAAGGGGTCCTGGGGTGGCGGCGCCAACGGAGCTGTGCAAGACTCTCGTCCCATGACGTCCGGCGCGTCCGTGTGGCTTCGTCTCCGATGATCCGCCGCACGAAGATCGTCGCGACGCTCGGGCCCGCCTCATCGTCGCCGGCGGCCATCCGCGCGCTCATCACGGCCGGCATGAACGTGGCGCGGATCACGCTCGCGCACGGCACGCGAGACGCGCAGCGCGCGCTCGTCGCGGCGGTTCGGGCCGAGGCCGATGCGCTGGGCCAGCCCGTCGCCGTCATGGTCGATCTTCCGGGACCGAAAGTCCGGACGACCGGGTTCGGCGAGCCGGCCCAGTTGGCGCCGGGCGACCTCGTCACGCTCGTCGCCGGTCACGACGAGCCGAGCACGGCCGCCCGCTTCGTCGTGGACTACGACACGCTCGCCGCCGACGTCCGTCCGGGCGACGTGCTCGGCATCGGCGACGGCATCGTGCACCTGGCCGTCGAGCGCATCGCCGGCGACGAGGTCCACGCGCGCGTCACGAACGGCGGCACGCTCGTCGGACGCAAGGGCGTCCGCGTGCCGACGGAGCGGTTCAGGGCCGCCGTGCCGACGGCCGAAGATCTGGAGCTCATCGCGGCGTTCCGCGACGACCCGGTGGACATCATCGCGATCTCGTTCGTCCGCTCCGGTGCGGACGTGCGCGCGGTCCGTGCGGCCGTCGGCGGCGGCGGACCGTGGCTCATGGCGAAGATCGAGACCGCGCCCGCCGTGCACCACCTCGCCGAGATCATCGCGGCGTCGGACGCCATCATGGTGGCCCGCGGCGATCTCGGCACGGAGCTGCCGATCGAGGACGTGCCGCACCTGCAGAAGCGGATCATCCGGGAGACGGTGCGGAACGGCAAACCGGTGCTCGTCGCCACGCAGATGCTCGAGTCGATGATCGAGGCCCCCACGCCGACGCGCGCGGAGGCGACCGACGTCGCCAACGCGGTGCTCGATCAGGCGAGCGCCGTGATGCTCTCGGCCGAGACCGCGGTCGGCCACGACCCCGTGCTCGTCGTCGAGACGATGGATCGGCTCGCGCGCCGCGCGGAGGCCGAGCTCACGCCGGCGTCGCTCCAGTCGTTCGTGCTCGGCAACCGCGATTTGTCCGACGTCAACGTCGCGACGGCGCACGCGGCCTGGCAGGCGGCGCACGACCTCGATGCGCAGGCGATCCTCTGTTGCACGCGCACCGGTGCGACCGCGCGCAAGATGGCGAGCTTCCGGCCGCTCGCGCCGTTGTACGGCCTGACCGGCGACGTGCAGGCGCTGCGGCGGCTGTCGCTCTGCTGGGGCGTGCAGCCGATGCTGCTCTCGGGCGTGGCGGCCTCCACCGAGGAAGTCATGGATCGCGCGATCGCCGAAGCGGTCGGCGGCGGGCTCGCGCGGCCCGGCGACATCGTCGTCGTGCTCGCCGGCTCGCCGCGAGCCGGCCCGGGGCACACCGACTCGCTGCGCGTGGCGGTCATCCCGCGGGCGGGAGCGACGCCGTGACGACCGGGCCGTCCCGGCCGGCCGTGCTCCGGCCCGCCGCGCAGGTGATCGCGCTCGTGCTGGCCGCAGCGCTCGCGCTCGTCGTGCTCTACCGCATCCAGATCGTGCTGCTCGCGGTCGTGCTGGCGGTGTTCTTCGCGTACTTGATCGCACCGCTCGTCGCCGCCGTGGAGCGCACGGTACGCCGGCCGTCGATGTCGCGAACGACCTCGCGCGGGATCTCAACCGGGCTCGTCTATCTGGCGATGATGGCCGCGGCGGGCGCCGCGCTCGTGCTGCTCGTCCCGCGGCTCTCGCTCCAGGCCTCGGACATCGCGGCGCGTGGACCGGCCTACGTGAGCGCCGTGCGCGCGTGGAGCGCCGACTGGGCGGCCTGGGAACGGGCGAAGCTGCCGCCGGAGTTCCAGGCGCACGTTGACGAGGCGATCGCGGCGGCCGTGGCGGCCGGCGTGGTGTACGGGCAGGAGTCGCTCCTCGCGTCGCTCTCGCTCGTGAGCTTCGTGCCCTGGCTCGTGCTGATCCCCGTGCTCGCGTTCTTCTTCCTCCGCGACGTCGACGTGCTCCGCTACTACGCGGTCCAGGCGCTCCCCTCCGCGTGGCGCGGTCCGGGCTACCGGCTCGTGCAGGAGCTGAACACCGCGATCGCCGCGTACATCAGGGCGCAACTGCTCGCCTGCCTGATCGTCGGCGTGACGTGCGGGCTGGGCTTCGCCGTGCTGCGCGTCCCGTACGCCGCGCTGCTCGGCGCGGCCGCCGGCGTGCTCGAGTTCATCCCGCTCGTCGGTCCGCTCGTCACCGCGGTGGCGGCCGGCATCGTGGCGGCCGTGCAGGCGCCGCTGCTCGCCGTGTGGGTGGTGTCCTTCCTGATCGTCCTGCGCATCGTGCAGGACTACGTGATCTACCCGCGTCTCATCGGGCACGGCACGCACCTGCACCCGCTGACGATCATCCTGGGCGTGCTCATCGGCGCCGAGCTCGGCGGCATCGTCGGCGTGTTCCTCGCCGTGCCGGCCATGGCGATGCTGTCGGTCGGCTATCGTCACTGGGCGGACTGGACGCGCGTCCCGGTGACTCCCGCCGGCGCCGATGCCGAGACGCGGGCACGGGCCGTCGTCCCCCAGCGATGAACGCGATTGCGGGTGCGCGGCTTCGACTGGCGCTGGTAGCTGCGGCGGCCGGCGCGTTGGCCGCCGCGTGCGCCGTCGTCTTCTGGCAGCGGCAGCACCCGCAGGTCGTCTTCGAGATGGACGAAGACCTTCCGCGCATCACGTCGGGACTGTACCCGGTCGAGCGCGCGGGCGAGCTCACGTTCGCGTGGACCGGCGAGCGCGCCGGCGTGACGCTCGCCGGTGCGAGCCGCCGCGTGGCCTGGCGCTGCGACGTGCGGCTGCGCGGCGCGCATCCCGACACCGTGCCTCCGGCGATCGTCGTGCTCGAGATCGACGGCCGCGCCACCGGGCCGCGCATGCTCGGCAACGAGTTCGAAACCGTCACGGTCGTGGCGCCGGCGCGGCCCGACGCCTCCGGCCTGCGCCTGACGCTGCGCGCCGATCCGACGTTCGTGCCGGGGCCCGGCGATCGGCGGCGGCTGGGCGTGCAGGTCGACGAGATCCGGTGCGAGCCCGACGGATGGACGTGGCCGTCGATCGCCGGCGTCATCCCCGCGGCGTCGGCACCGGCCGCGTTCGGCGTTGCCGCCGCCCTGGCCGGCGGCGGCCCCGCGCTTGCGATCGGCATCGCCGTGATCACGGGCGCAGCCCAGGCTTGGCCGATGACGCTCGGCCCCGCGCCCTACGCGCCGGCGTACCGGCGCGCCGTGCTGTGGGTGGGCGTGTGGATCGCGATGCTGTCGGCGGCGCTCGCGCTGCTCGTCGAGCGCCGGTTGGGGCGTCGCCTGTCGCTCCTCGAGCTGGCCGTGCTGCTCGTGCCGGCGGCGATGGCGCACCTGAAGCTCGTCGCCCTGCTCCATCCGGAGAAGCCGCTCATCGACGCCGTGTTCCACGCGCACCGCCTCGAGTGGGTGCTCGACGGCCGCTACCTGTTCACGCAGCCCATTCAAAGCGGCGTGCAGTTCCCGTACGCGATCGGCCTCTACGTCGCCGCGCTGCCGTTCATCGGCCTGACCTCCGACTACGTCACGCTGCTTCGGCTCGTGGTCGTCGTCGTCGACGCCGTGGCCTGCGGCGTGCTCGGCCTGATGGCGATGCGCGCGTGGCGCGATCCGCTCGCGGGCGCCGTCGCGGCCCTCATCGCCTCGGTCGTGCCCCTGCCCTTCGACGTCGTCGGCAACGCGAACCTGACGAACGCCTTCGCCCAGTCGGTCGCGCTCGTCGCGATCGCGATGATCCCGCTCGTGCCAGTCGGATGGCCGGTGCGCGCGTCCATGATGGCGTGGGTGGCGGTCGTCACCCTCGCGCTCTTGTCGCACGTGAGCACGTTCGCCCTGCTCACCTTCACGCTCGCCGCGCTCGCCGGCCTCTCGATTGCGGTGGGGCCACGGGAGCGGCGCGTGACGGGTATGGTGATTGCCGCGGGCACGGCGGCGGCGGTGCTCTTCTCGATCGCGCTCTACTACGCGCACTTCGGCGAGTCGTACCGGACGTTCGCGGCCGCGCGCACCTCGGGCGCGAGCGCGGCCGTCGCGGCGGGTTCGTCGAGCCCGCCGCCCGTGGCCGCGCCGGCGTCCGGCCGCGCCGCCCGCGCGGCCGGCGCGACGATGCGCGCCGTCGGCGTGCCGGTGCTGATGCTCGGTGCGGTGGGCGCGGCCGCCCTTGCGCGGCGCCGCACGATCGATCCCGCCGTGCTGTCGATCGGCGCCTGGCTTCTCGCGTTCATCGTCTTCACCGCGGCCGGCACGATGACGGCGGTCGATCCGCGCTACGTTCGGTACGCGGACGAGTTCATCTCGCGAACGCTTCTCGGCACGTACCCGGCCATCGTGTTGCTCGCGGCGGCCGGCGTGAGCTGGGCCTGGCCGCTCGGCCGCGTTCCACGTCTCGCGTGCATCGTCATGCTCGGGTGGGCCGTCGCGCTGGGCGCCTCGGCGTGGGTCGGCTGGTTGCGCCCAGCCTGACACGCATCACTCGCGCGCGATCCGCATGCCCTCGTCTCTTCGACGTCTCGCGCTGCCGGCCTTCGCGGGGTACTGCCTGCTCGCCGTCCTCCAGACCTGGCCGCTGGCTCTCCATCTCTCCACGCACGTCACCGGCATCCCCGGAGGCGATACGGGCGTGTACGTCTGGAACACGTGGGTCTTCCGTCACGAGCTCCTCGAACGCCAGCACTGGCCCTTCTCGACCTCGATGGTCCTCCTGCTGGCGGGCGCCGCGCCGCTCGGCCTGCACAACTACACGGCTGCGGCGGACCTGCTGACGTTGCCGCTGCAGCCGTGGCTCGGCGTCGTCGGGGCGTTCAACGTCGTCTTCATGCTGGGTATCGCGCTCTCCGGCCTCGGCATGTTCGTGTTGGCGCACCACGTCACCGGCCGCGCGGCCGTGTCGTGGGTCGCGGGCGCGATGTTCGCGGCCTCGCCCTTTCTCGTCGCGCGCGGAACGGCCCACTTCAGCCTGGCCTCGGCCGCGGCGCTGCCGTTCTTCCTGTACTGGTTCGACGTGACGTGGCAGCATCGCCGCGTCCGCGATGCCGCGCTCGCGGGCGTCGCGGTGGCGTGGGCCGCGTACTCGGATCCGTACTACGCGATCTACTGCGCGATGCTGGCCGTGGTGGTCGCAGCGGTCCGGGTCGTGGAGATCACGATCGCCGGCCGCCGCCAACGCGGCGCCGGCGCCAGGCGCACCATCGACGTCGTCGCCGCCGCGCTCGTCGTCGTGATGACGACGGTCTACGGGCTGAGCGGCGGCACGCTGCGCGCAGGCGCCGGCAGCGTGTCGATGCGGACGCTGTACACGCCGATGCTGCTGCTGTCGGTGCTCGTGGCCGCGAGAGTGCTGCTGACGTGGACGTTCGCCGTCCGCTGGCGGCCGCTGCCGAGCCGGATCTGGATCGGCGCGATCGTGATGGCGACGACCGCGGCAATCCTGATGGCGCCGGAGCTCTACGCGCTGGGCCAACTCGCCGCGGAGTCGCGTTTCGTGCGGGCGCCCGTGCTCTGGCGATCGAGCGCTCCCGGCGCCGACCTGCTGGCGTTCCTGCTGCCCAACCCGAACCATCCGTGGGCGCCGTCGGCGATCGTCGACTGGGTGGCGCGCCAGCCCGGCCGCTACGAAGAGAACGTGCTCTCGATCTCGTGGGTGGCGGCCGCGACGATCTTCTGCGCGCGACGCGCCGGCCTTCGAATCGATCGGCTCTGGCTCGTGATCACGATCGGCTTCGCATTGCTCGCGTTCGGCCCCTTCCTGCGCGTCGCCGGGCACCAGACGTTCGTGCCGACGCCGTGGACGTTCCTGCGCTACCTGCCGGTCATCGGCGATGCCCGCATGCCGCAGCGGTTCGGGATCCTCATGTTCCTCGGGCTGTCGGCGATCTTCGCCCAGGCGCTGGCCGCCATCCTGCACGCCGCGCCGGCGTCGCGGGGCCGGACGATCGTGGCCGCGGTCGCCGCCGCGCTGGCGATCGAGCTGCTGCCCGCGCCTCGGCCGCTCTACACCGCCGCGACGCCGGACGTGTATCGCACGATCGCGGACGACCCGCGTCCCGCGAGCGTGCTCGAGGTGCCGTTCGGCGTCCGGGACGGCTTGTCGTCGATCGGCAACTTCGGCCCGGGGTCGCTGCTCTACCAGACCACGCACCGCAAGCCGATCGTCGGCGGATACCTCTCACGCGTCGACGAGCGCACCAAAGCGATCTACGAACAGCACCCGTACGCGTCGGTGCTGATCGCGTGGAGCGAGGAGCGCCAGCCGCAGGCCGAGGCCCTCCAGCGCGCGGCGAACGCCGCCGATGCGTTCGTCGCGCAGGTCGGGCTCGGCTGGGTCGTCGTCGATCGCGACCGCGTACCGGACGATGCGCGGCGGTTCCTGATCACGACGCTCCACCTGCAGCCGGCCGGCGCCGACGGCCCGCTCGAGCTCTACCGCGTGCGCTGAGGATCGGCGTACAGCCGGTCTCCCGTCGGCGGGATCGTCGGACGACGCGCCAACGGGATCGTCGTTCGTCCGCCTGCCCGAACATGCGAGGCTGCGCTCGCCGGGCTGCACAGGCGCCGGTCTGCCCGCGCGTCGAGGGCCATCGCCGCGTCACGCGGCCGGCGTCGCGAACGCGTTGATGGCGTCGATCAACTGGCGCAGGCGCGCGAAGTCGTACTTCGGCTGGAACGCGATCCGCGGCAGGTCGACGACGTCGTTGTCGCGGAGCTCTTCGGCGGTCGTGGGAATCGACTCAATCGCCCCGGCGGCGACGAGGTCCGAGAACTGTGCGTTGAGCCGCGCGAGCTGTTCCGGCGTCGGCGCGTGCTCGAGCCGGATCACCAGCCGCTCGCCGACGTACCGCGCGGACTGGTAGTTGGCGTAGAACCGCTCGATCTCTTCCACCGCCTCCGGGATCCCGTAGACGAGCTTGACGAACGACAGATCGTCTGCCGACACGAGCCGGTTCGCGACGAGATGCTCCTCGACCCCCGTTCGCCACTCGTGCCAGTAGCGGCTGCCCTCCGGATCGATCAGCACGACCGGCCGGATCGCCGCCTTGCCGGTTTGCATGAGCGTCAGCAGCTCGTACGCCTCGTCGAGCGTGCCGAATCCGCCGGGCAGCAGCGCGAACGCGTCCGACTCCTTGATGAACGCGATCTTGCGCGTGAAGAAGTACTTGAAGTCGATGAGCTTGGGATCGCGCGCGATGAACGCGTTGGCTTCCTGCTCGGCCGGCAGCTTGATGCCCACGCCGAAGCTGTTGGCGGCGCCGGCGCCTTCGTGCCCGGCGGCCATGATGCCCGGGCCGGCGCCCGTGATCACCATCCAGCCGCGGCGGCTCATCTCGGCCGCGAAGTCGCGGGCCGCGACGTACTCCGGTTCGTGCGCCTGCGTCCGCGCCGATCCGAAGATCGACACTTTGCGCCGACCGCGGTACGGGCCGAAGATGCGGAACGCGCGGCTCAGCTCCCGCAGCGATCGGCTGACGAGCTTCATCTCGCCGCGGTCCGCGCTGCGTGCCATGACGAAGGCGGTCTGCACGATGTCCTCGAGCAGCGCCGGATGATCGACCTCGATCGATTCCACGAGCGCGCGGATCCGGGCGTCGAGCTCCGGATCGCCCGTGCCGGTCCGGCGGCGCAGCCGCTGACGCGTCGGCGCCAGCCGGCGAGACAACGGCTCGAGCGGCTCGATGGCGCCCTGCGCCAGATCGTCGGCGGGAGGGGTCTCGTCCATGCCCTTCATCATCGCACGCGGCTCCGGCGTCACCGGCCGCGCTCGCCCCGCTACCCCATCGCGCGAATGATGTCGGAGCGGGTGATGATGAACGTCTCGTTCGACTTGAAGTCGCGCACCAGCACGGCGGGGTTGTCGGCCGTGATCATCGCCGCCAGCGCGTCGATCCCCGTCGAGATGTCGACGAACGGAAACGCTGCCTGCATCACGGTGCGCACCGGCTGCAGGCGGACGCCGGGATCGTTGACGAGCGCCGAGTAGAGGCATGGCTCGTTCACCGAGCCCACGATGCGCCCATCCTCGGTGACCGGCACCTGGGAGTAGTCGTGCTCGGTCATGACCTGCACGGCGCGGCTCACGGGCGCGGACGCCTCGACCGTCACGAGCGTCCGGCGCGTCCGGTGCGCCACGAGGTCGCGCGCCACGAGCCCCGTCTTGTCCAGGAAGCCGTGGGCGTGCATCCACTCGTCGTTGAACATCTTGGCGAGATACCGGGTGCCGTGGTCGTGGAGAATCGCGACGACCACGTCGGCGCCGGTGAAGTGCGGCGCGAGCTGCAGCAAGCCGGCCATCACGGCGCCGGCGGAGTTGCCGGCGAAGATGCCTTCTTCGCGCGTCAACCGCCGGGTCATGATCGCGGCGTCGCGGTCGGTGACCTTCTCGAAGTGATCGATGACGTCGAAGTCGACGTTCGCCGGCAGGAAGTCCTCGCCGATGCCTTCGGTGATGTACGGGTAGCTCTCGTTCTTGTCGAAGACGCCCGTGTCCTTGAACGTCTTCAGCGCCGACCCGTACGTGTCGATACCCCAGACCTTGATGGCCGGATTCTTCGATTTCAGGTAGCGGCCCGCACCCGAGATCGTGCCGCCGGTGCCGACGCCGCACACGAGCTGCGTGATGCGGCCGCCGGTCTGCTCCCAAATCTCCGGTCCCGTCTGCTCGAAGTGGGCGGCAGGATTGGCGGGGTTGTCGTACTGGCTCGCGCGCCACGCGTTCGGCGTCTCCCGCTCGATCCGCGCGGCCACCGAGTAGTAGGACCGCGGATCCTCCGGGTCCACGTCGGTCGGGCAGACGACGACCTCGGCGCCGAAGGCCCGCAACGCGTCCATCTTCTCCTTCGATTGCTTGTCGGTGGTCGTGAAGATGCAGCGATAGCCTTTGACGGCGGCGGCCATCGCCAGCCCCATGCCGGTGTTGCCCGACGTGCCTTCCACGATCACGCCGCCAGGAACGAGCCGTCCGCGCCGCTCGGCGTCCTCGATCATCCGGACGGCCATTCGGTCCTTCGTCGAGTGGCCGGGATTGAAGGTCTCGAGCTTGGCGAGCACCTCGGCGCGCACGACGCCCCGGGTCAGGCGATGGATCCGCACGAGCGGCGTGTCGCCGATCGTCTCGAGAATGGAATCAGCGATCGGACGCACGGGCTCACTCGACGTCGCCGAGGTGGCGCGGGATCGGGACGATCAGTTCGGGAGCGCCCGCCGCACCGCGCGGTTGACGGCGCGGACGAGGCCGACGAACGAGGCGCCCGTGCGGACGCCGGTACGCGCGATCGACGAGCCGGTGCGCTTCGCCGCCGCCGTAATCCACCAGTCATCGTCGTCCGGCGACGACGTCGTCGCGAGCGACGCGACGGGCTCGCGAAGATCGCTCGACGCCAGGACGGCGACCGGCTCGAACGGCTGGTAATCGGAGAGCGCGATCTCGGTGTGCGGCTGCGAGGCCGTCCAGACGACGGGCGTCAAGACGTCGGCTGGCGGCGCCGAGAGCACGACGCGCTGCAGCGCCGGCATGACGAAGACCGGCTCGGGCACGGGCAGAATGGGTGCGGGAGCGGCGGTCATCGGCGTGACGAGCGGCGCGAGCCGAAGCTCGACCGGCCGAACCGGCGCAGCCGGGATCGCCGTCCAGGCGACGTCCGGCATGACCAAGACGGGATCGGCCGCGGGGAGGTTCACCTTCGACGCGGGCCAGTAGTCCACGAGCGCGCCAGTGCCGGCCAGCACGCCGAGCCCCAGCAGTGCCAGGGTCTTCGCGTAGAAGTCACGAACTGAATCGCCCCGCATGGACCAGTCCAATAAGGTGTACCGGACACTATACCGCAAACCGCGGGCGCCGGACGGCCGAATCCCGTCAGCGCCGGCCGGCGACGAGCGGCCGCAGCGCGGCCATCGCCATGAGCACGAGGCCGAAGGTGCACACGATGGTGGCGCCGGTCGGCAGGTCGAACACCACCGAGAAGTACATCCCGAGGATCGAGACGAGGACGCCCATCACCCAGCCGATGGCCAGCCGCGCCCCGATGCGCCGCGCCCAGAGCATGGCGCCGACCGACGGCACGATCAAATAGCAGAAGACCAGCAGCACGCCCGCGATCGCGACCGACCGGGTGACGACGAGGCCGAACGACGCGTAGAAGAGGAAGTCCCAGGCGCGCACGCTGACGCCGCGCGCCGCGGCGCCCCGGGGATCCACCGAGATCTCGAGGAACCGCTGGCGGAACGCATAGTGGAACAGGCCGATCACGAAGTAGACGCCGCCGGTCAGCCAGACCTCGGGCCACTGCACGGCGAGGATGTTGCCCACGAGCATGTCCTTCAAGTGCTCGGCTTCGCCCGTCGACTGGCTCATCGTGAGGATCACGGCGGCCGACGCCACGGCGTACGAGATGCCGATGATCGCCTCCTGCGGGATGTTCGCGTCGTGCCCCTTGACGAGCGCGAACACGGCGGCGCCGATCATCGTGAACGCGAGGCTCATCCAGTACACCGACGGGGCGTGCGGATCGGCTCCCTGCCACACCGCGATGGCCGCGCCGAGCGACGCGATCTGCGCGAGCGACAGATCCACGAAGATCACGCCGCGCTCGACGACGTGCAGGCCGAGGTAGGCGTGGATGCCGGCGATGATCAGGCTCGCGGCGATGGGTGCCGCGAGGAACGTGAGCAGCACGGGATCCACTATCGGCCCGTCGCTTTCCGCAACGACGCCGTCAGCAGGTCGATGTCGTAGTCGAAGAGCTCGATGTAGTCGGTGATGCTCCTGTCGCCGCCGACCGACGGCATCAGCTCGAGCACGAGCCCCCCGACCTGCGCCGCGATCGCCTGTGGCGTCTTCTTGTCGAAGTACGGCTCGACGACGATGAGCTTGACCCCTTGGGCTTTCATGTCGCCGATGAGCTCCACCGTGTGCGACGGCGACGGCGGGATCCCAGGCTTGGGCTCGACGTACCCCATCACGGCGAGGCCGAAGCGATCCATGAAGTTCGGCCACGAGCGGTGATACGTGACGATCTTGGTGCCTTTGTACGGCGCCATGGCGGCGTCCCAGCGCTTCTCGGCCGCGGCCAGCCGGCGGTCGAAGTCCTGGTAGCGGCTCTCGAACGTCGCGCGGTCCGCCGGCGCGAGCTGCGCGAGCCGATCGCGCACGGCCTCGGCGATGCGGCGGCCGTTGGCCGGATCGAGCCAGTAGTGCGGATTGCCTTGCGGATGGACGTCGCCCATCGCGCGGGTGATCTGTCCGGTCGGGATCTCGAGAATCCGGACGTTGAGCGAGGCATCGAGGTAGCCCGGCGCGCCCGGCTGGATCCTGGCGTTCCGGCTGCTCGTGATGAGCGTCGGCAGCCAGCCGACTTCGAGCTCGCGGCCGACGACGACGAGCAGGTTGGCGCGACTGACGGCGAGGATGAAGCTCGGCTTCGGCTCCACGAAGTGCGGATCCTGATAGCCCTTCGCCAGGGCCGTGACGGTCACCTTGTCACCGCCGACCTCGCGCACGATGGCGGCGAGGTCCTCGGTGGTCGTGACGACGCTGAGCGCCGCGCGGGCGGGCGCGGCCGCACCGAGCACGGCGAGCACGGCGAGGAACGTGAGACGGAACGCTGATGTGCGCATGACCTTCTCCGTGGCGTTAGAACACGTGGGCGCCATGAGCCCCGATCGCGAAGTTGACCTGCATGAGCAGCTCGTTGGCGGTGAGGCCTTCCGCGTAACGCGTCCGCCGGTACTGGCTGCGGATCTGGCTGAACTCGGTCGGCCAGAACGTGACGAAGAACGACCCGCCGTAGTCCTTCGACGTCCCGTCGAAGACGCGGCCGGCGCGATCCACGCGAGCGCCGAGGTACCACCGGCGTGCGAACTGGTACTCGCCGAGACCGTAGAACCCGAATGCCGTCGTGTGGCTGGCGGCCGGCAGGCTCTGGCGGCTCCAGACCAGCTCGGTCCGCAGGTTCAGCCGGCTGTAGATCGCGCGCCGCAGCGGCCGGTACCGGAAGGTCGCGTCGACGCCGATGAGCCGCTTGCCGAGCTCGGGGACCACGCCGTCCGGCCCGAACAGCGTGTCGGGCAGCAACCCCTCCGTGGGCCCGTACGCGAACGACGCGCCGAGATCGAGGTTCTTGTCTTCCGTCAGATCGCGGTACGCGCGGAGCCGGCCGACGTAGGTCAGCCGCGATCGGCGCGAGGTGGCGAAGACGTCCGACGTGCCGGCATAGACTTCGCCGGTCGCCTCCAGGAACACGTACGGGTTGTGAATCAACCGCGAGAGCGACACGCCGGCGTCCGACAGCCCCTCGTCGCCGCCGATGAGGTTCTCGACCACGAGCGGCACGTCGGCCGTCGGCCGCGCGTGCGTGTGCAGGGTGTTCGCCTTCCCGAACTGCGCGCGAAGCTTGCCGACCTTCAGGAGCAGGTCCGCCGGGAGCGCCGTGAACGTGAGGTAGCCCTCTTCGATCTCGAGGCCTTCGGGCGACGCGGCGAGGTAGAAGTCGGCGCGGGAGTACGGGTCCACGACGGCCTGAAAGGCAACCTCGGCTTCGCCCAGCTCGAACGAAGGCTGGGCACTCGCCGCGTTCCTCCCGGCGGCGGCCACGAAATTGCCGATCACCGAGGTCGCGGGGTTGAAGACCTGGGCGGAGCTTGGCGGAGTGGCGGATTGGAGCGCGGCGTCCTGCGGCACCGGACGCTCGGGGGCAGGCGACCGTGGCGCCGCCGCTTCCTCAGCGGACGCACCACGCGCAACGGATGCCGCATCGGGCGCAATCACGCGCGGCCCTCCGCTGATTGCCGCAAGCCGTTCTTCGAGCGCGAACAGCCGATCGTCGTACTGCCGGCGGATCGCGGCGAACTCCTCTCGCAGCCGATCGAGCTCCTCGCGGAGCGCGCGGACGTCATCGGGCGCGTCGGCGGCGGACGCGGCTGTCCGCGGCGCCGGCTGCGCCTCGGCGCGCGCCGCGAACGCCAGCGCCGCGACGATTCCGACAGCCGTGGCTGCGACAACACAGAATCGACGGTTCATCTCACACCTCGCATCTCACTGGGATCGGTCCACCCGGATGACACGGATCAGCGCCCGCCAACCTGGCGGGCCGGTGGCCGGGCTCCGGCGACGCGGAACTACAGCGAGACGACGGGCGGAGCGCGTGACGCGCGTGGCGAGAGAAGGGGCTGGCCGATCCAGGTCTGGTAGGGGGCGGGGGCGACCAGCTCGGCCGCCCGCGGGACGTCCATCCTCGGCGGCCCGGCGGCGCGTCGATGCGTCACGACGCGGATCCAGTGACAGACGTCGCAGTGCCCGCTCGCCGGCGGCGGCTGCGCCGCTTCGAACTGCGAGGACGCGTGCCGTGGCCCGAGCCCGGAGGGATCGCAGGCCGGATCGTCGCCCGAAGCGAGGTGCATCGCGGCGAAGAGCGGCGACGAGAACGTCCCGAGCAGGACGAACAGCGCCACGCGGGCGATCCAGTGCCGCTTCGCTGCGAACATACCTGTGAAAGACTGTATGCCTCGACTTCAGGAGCGTCAACTCGGCGCGCGGCCGCTCGTGGCCGTCGGCCGGCGCTCCTGTCGTACGCTGAAGCCATGCCGACCAGAACGGCCGTGCGTCCCGGACCGGCGCCGCGGGATCTCGAGACGCTGCGTACGCTCGCCGATCAGGCGTTCAGCCGTGCCGCGGGCGCGCCGCTCATCACCGGCAACCACGTCGACGTGCTGCGCGACGCGACCGAGAACTACCCGGCGTGGGAGCGCGCGATCGAGCGGGCACGCCGATCGATCCACGTCGAGATGTACATCGTCCACCGCGATGCCGTCGGCCGGCGGTTCGTCGAGGCGCTCGCCGCCAAGGCGCGCGAGGGCATCGCGGTGCGCGTGATCTACGACTGGTTCGGGTGTGGTCTCGGGCCCTTGCGCGGGCTCTTCTCTCCGCTCGTCGCCGCTGGCGGCGAAGTGAGGGCGTTCAATCCGCCCGCCCTGTCGAGCGCGCTCGGCTGGCTGCGGCGCAATCACCGCAAGCTGCTCACGGTGGATGGAGAGATCGCGTTCGTCTCCGGGCTGTGCATCGGCCAGCTCTGGCTCGGGATCCCGGAGAAGGGGCTCGCGCCCTGGCGCGACACCGGGCTGGCGATCACGGGGCCGGCGGTCACGCACGCGGAGGCGGCGTTCGCCGACAGTTGGCGGCTGGTGGGCGGCACGCCGTCGGAGGTCCCGTTGCCGACGTTCGTGCCGCCGGCCGGCGACGTCAGCTTGCGGCTGATTCCCACCGAGCCGTTCACCGCCAACCTCTTCCGGCTGGATCTGCTCGTCGCGGCGCTCGCGCGCCAGTCGCTCTGGATCACCGACGCGTATTTCGTCGGGCCGGGCCCGTATCTCGAGGGACTGAAGCGCGCGGCGCGCGACGGCGTGGACGTGCGGCTGCTGCTGCCGCGCAACAGCGACGTCGGGTGGGTCGTGCCGTTGTCACGGTCGCTCTACCGGCCGCTGCTCGAGGCCGGCGTCCGCATCTTCGAGTGGAACGGCACCATGATCCACGCCAAGACGGCCATCGCCGACCAGCGATGGGCGCGGATCGGATCGACCAACCTCAACATCACGAGCTGGATCGGCAACTGGGAAATGGACGTCGCGATCGAGCACGAGGGGGTCGCGTCGACGCTCGCCGCGCAGTTCGAGGACGATCTCGCGCGGTCGACGGAGATCGTGCTCGGCAGCCCGCGCCCGGCGGCGCCGCGCCCCCGCCGGCTGCCGGGCGTCCGCGCCGGGACGGGCTACAAGCCGTCGCGGCGGGTCATGCGGACGGTCGCCGGCGTCGGCCGCACGTTCGGCGCCGCGCTCACGGGCAGCCGCCGGCTCGAGGACTTCGAGGTCCAGCCGGTCGTCTGGCTCGGCCTCCTGCTCGTCGCCCTGGCGGTCGTCGTCTTCTTCGTGCCCTGGCTGCTCGCGTGGCCGCTGGCCGCGGTCGCGACCTGGTTCGGCGTCGCACTGCTCGTCGAGGCCTGGACGGTCTGGCGGCAGCGATAGGGCACGGGTACGACGGGTGCGACAGGTACGACGGGTGCGACGGGTGCGACGGGTACGACGGGCGACAGGAACGAACTGACGCACGTCACCTTTTCGGGTGCGACAGGTACGACAGGTACGACGGGTACGACAGGCGACTGGAACGCACTGACGCGGGTCACCTTTTCGGGTGCGACAGGTACGACCGGTGCGACGGGTACGACGGGCGACAGGAACGCGCTGACGCACGTCACCTTTTCGGGTGCGACAGGTACAACCGGTACGACGGGTGCGACAGGTACGACCGGTACGACGGGTACGACAAGCGACAGGAACGCACTGACGCTCGTCACCTTTTCGGGTGCGACAGGTACGACGGGTGCGACGGGTACGACGGGCGAGAGGAACGAACTGACGCGCGCTAACCCTTTTTCGGGGACGACGGGTACGATTCATACGGCGGTGACGGTTGGCTGGCCGGGGCCGTCGTCCTGCCAGCGATGACGGCGCGTGGCGAGTGCGATCGGTGGTTCATGCGCGACGCGCTTGCCGCTGCTGGCCAGTTCGCAGGCTCAACGTCGTTGACGACTCACACGTGAGCGCCTCGCCATCGAAGGCGACAGCCGCCCGCTGATGCGCGTCGTCCGCAGCTTGGATCGCTTGGAGCCGCACCGCGACCTCCGCACGATCGTCGTCGTCGACGACCCCGAGGAGTCTGTGGAAGACGCGCTCGATGCCTGGATGGGCCCAGACGCTGCGCGTCATCCTGCGGCCGCGAGCTGATCGACAACGCGAACGTGGAGTCTCCGACGAGACGTTCGGGACGAGCACCCGAACGAAGAGTCGGTTGCCGAGACCACCAACTGCTCGAGCTCCGGCGCCATGACTACACCGAAAGTAGACGTCTCGCCCGAACTGTGAATGCTACGCAGGTTGTTCATTCGGGAAATCTCTGGAAACAACAGCGGTTACCACACCAAGCCACTGTTTCTGGAGGGACTCCCGAATGAGATTCCGCTGTAGTGCGAAGACGACCGCGAGGATGCGACAGCCGCTGGTGCCCGCGTGAGGAAGTAGGGCTGGAGTCAGTCCCGAGCGGAGCAAGCCGCACCTTTCCCGAAGTGCTGCGGCTGGAGCAGCACGCGGACACCGTTGCCGCCGTCCAGCTCACGCAGGATGGCCATCAGTGTCCGGACGGTCGCCAAATGGGTGCACCGTCACCGGCACGGTGATGCGGCGCTGGAGGATCGGAAGTCGCGACCACCACCCGCGCGCGGTCTCGCCGGCGGCGCTCCGAAAACGCCCGGAATCCGGCGCGAGGATTGGCAGGCGCACAACGACCAGCGAGGGCGTTGTGGCCCCAACAACCGTCGCGCTCGCGTGCGAGTCAACACGCCGTTGACGAACAGGAGCCGGGTCTCGTCGTACCGGTTGTCCTCGGCGTACCCATCGTGCCGGTCGTACCCGTCGTATCCGAAGAAAGTTGGCCAGCGTCAGTGCGTTCCTCTCGCCTGTCGTACCCGTCGTACCAGTCGTACCCGTCGTACCAGTCGCACCCGTCGTACCCGAAGAAGGTTGGCCAGCGTCAGTGCGTTCCAGTCGCCTGTCGTACCCGCCGTATCAGTCGTACCCGTCGTACCCGAAGAAGCTGACCCACGTCAGTGCGTTCCACTCGCCCGTCGTACCCGTCGCACCAGTCGCACCTGTCGTACCCGAAAAAGGTTGGCCAGCGTCAGTGCGTTCCAGTCGCCTGTCGTACCCGTCGTACCCGTCGTACCCGTCGTACCCGAAGAAGCTGGCCCACGTCAGTTCGTTCCTCTCGCCCGTCGTACCCGTCGCACCAGTCGCACCTGGCGTACCCGAAAAAGGTTGGCCAGCGTCAGTGCCCCGTCGTACCAATCGCACCCGTCGTACCCGAAGAAGCTGGCCCACGTCAGTTCGTTCCTCTCGCCCGTCGTACCCGTCGTACCAGTCGTACCCGTCGTACCCGTCGTTCTATCATCTCCTCCATGTCCGTGACGCTCGGGTCCGACGTGCTCTTCCAGCAGCAGCTTCTCAAAGGCCGGACCGTGGGCCTGGTGTGCAACCCGGCGTCGGTCTCGGCGAACCTCGCGCACGCGATCGATCGCGCCGAAGACGCCGGCGTGCGCGTCGGGGCGATCTTCGGTCCGCAGCATGGGTTTCGATCCGACGTCCAGGACAACATGATCGAGTCGCCGCACGCGCAGGATGTGCGCCGGCGCGTCCCGATCTACTCGCTCTACAGTGAAACGCGCGAGCCGACGCGGGACATGCTCCGCGGCCTCGACGCGCTCGTCGTCGAGCTGCAGGACGTGGGCACGCGGATCTACACGTACGTCTACACGATGGCGCACTGCCTCGTCGCCGCGGCGCGGGAGGGCCTCCCGATCGTGGTGTGCGATCGCCCGAACCCGATCGGCGGCGTGGCGGTCGAAGGGCCGATGCTCCATCACGGCTTCGAGTCGTTCGTGGGCGAGTACCCGATCCCGATGCGACACGGCATGACGATCGGCGAGCTGGCGCGGCTGTTCAACGAGCACTTCGGCATCGGCGCGAAGCTCGAGGTCGTGGCGATGCGCGGCTGGCGGCGCGACCAGTACTTCGACGCCACCGGGCTGTCGTGGATTCTGCCGTCGCCCAACCTGCCGACGCTCGAGGGCGCCATCGTGTATCCCGGGACGGTGCTGTTCGAAGGGACGAACGTGTCCGAGGGGCGAGGCACGACGCGGCCGTTCGAGCTCGTCGGCGCCCCGTGGGTGGATCCGGAGCCGTTTTCGGCTGCGCTCAATGCGCTCGGCCTGCCCGGCGTGCGGTTCCGCCCGGTGATGTTCGAACCGACGTTCCAGAAACACGCGCAGACGGCCTGCGGCGGGTGCCAGGTGCACGTGCTCGACCGCGGCGCGTTCCGCGCCGTCGCAACGGGCGTGGCGCTCGTCGACGCGTTCCGCCGCGCGGCGCCCGACCGCTTCGCGTGGCGCGACCCGCCGTACGAGTACGAGCACACGAAGATGCCGATCGACATCCTGTACGGTTCGTCGGGCTTGCGCGACGCGATGGCGCGCGGCGAGCGGCCGCAGGACATCGCCGCGGGCTGGGCCGCAGCAGTCGAGCCGTTCCTCGCCGTGCGGCAACGGTTCCTGCTCTACGAGTAGACGGCGAGGCGCCGGCCTCAGTGCTGCTCGGCAACAGGCGGGCGCCTGCCGGCCCGGCGCGAGCGGCGCACGACGGCTTCGCGCGCGCGCCCGTCGGCCGCATAGCTGTCGAGGCCGCCAAGGGCGAACTGCACGAGATGCGCGCTCACGTCGGCCGGCGTGAACGACAACTGCAGCGCCTTGCCGATCCGCTCGGAGAGCGGCGTCGGGCGGTGCATGATGATCATGCCGTGAATCGTGGTCGCCGCGAGCGCGACGCGCGCGTCGGTCGGAGGCAACCGGAGCATGGCGCCGATGACCTGCTGCAGGTACTCGAAGCGTCCCTTCAGCAGCCGATCGACCAACGTCGTCACGGCCCCGGTGGGCTCGGTCATCTCGCGGTGCACGATCTGCTGGAGGTAGAGCGGCCCGGTCGCGGACGACATCCGGCGGTACAGCACGTCGATGTAGCGGCAGAGCTGCTCGCGCGGCGAGACGCCCGCGCCCGCCCGGATGGCGAGCGCCGTGCTCTCGCGGGCGACGGCGGCCGCCGAGTCGATGACCTCGCGGTAGAGGCCCATCTTGTCGCCGAAGTGGTAATTGACGGCCGCGACGTTGGCGCGCGCCGCCGCGCAGATCTCGCGCACCGTCACGTGCCAGTACCCGCGCTCCGCGAAGAGGCGCGTCGCGGCGTCGAGCAGCCGCCGCCGCGTCTCCTGATCCGCCGGTGCCCGTCTCACAGCGTCCTCCGGAACAGCCTGACCGCCAGCGTCATGCCGACGAACGAGAACGCCGCCAGATACAGCAGGTCCGGACCGATCGCGTCGAAGCCCGTGTTCTTCAGCAGCAGGCTCTTGAAGGCGTGCACGGCGTAGGTGAACGGATCGACGGCGGCGATCGCCTGCATCCACCCCGGAAAGCCCTGCTGCGGGTACACCGCGCCGCTCGGGAAGTACAGCAGCGTGTTGAGGATCCCGAAGATCGCGCGCGGCACCAGCGGGTCCGTGACGCGGACCATGATCAGGAACATCAGGCTGATCAGCGCGAAGGCCGTGAACACGATCACGACGAAGACGCGCAGGAGCCGCATCGGCGCGAACGGATCGGGGATGCCGGCGATCACCGATCCGATCGTCATGAGGACCGTGCCGGCCAGCACGGCTTTGATGGTCCCCGACAGGTTGAAGCCGGCGATCAGTTCGAGCTTCGAGATCGGCGTCACCAGATAGCCTTCGTGCAGCCCGCGCGCCTTGTCGTCGATGAAGATGATCCCGCCGCCGATCATCACCATCATGAAGATCGACATCACGATCGAGCCGGGCAGCAGGTACTGGATGTACGGCACGTACGGATAGACCTCGACGACGTCGAGCGCCGGCGCGCCGCCGACGCGCGCGACGTCCACGGCGGGCCGGCCCGCCGCGGCGACGAGGTTGCCGATCTGCGCGGCCAGCGTGGCGGTCACGAAGCTGTCGCTGTTGTCCTCGATCAGCGCGAGCCGAGGGCCGTCGTTCGCGAGCACGCGCCGCGAGTAGCCGGGCGGAATCGTGAGCACGCCGTTCACCCGGCCGGTGCGCAGGTCGGCCACGGCGTCCCCCTGATCGGCGTAGAGCACCGGGTCGAACGTCTGCGCGTTGGCCGATACCGCGAGCGCCAGCTCGCGGATGCGGATGGCCGGCACCCCGCGATCCTGGTCGACGATGGCCAGCCGGAGGTGTTTCACGTTCCCGCCGAACGCGTACCCCAGGACGACGAGCTGCAGGATCGGGAAGATGAGCGACATCACGATGAGCGTGGGGCTCCGCCGGAAGCGCCGCAGCTCGCGTTCGACGATGGCCCAGGTGCGCGACACGGGTCAGCGCCTCATGAACGAGAAGTCGCGGGGCGCGGGGTCCTGGAGCGCGTCCCGCAGCGCCCGGCCGGTGTAGTGCACGAAGACGTCGTCGAGCGTGGTGCTGTGCACCGCGAGCGACTGCACGGCCACGCCGGCCGACTCGGCCGCGTCGAACAGCGCGCGCGTCGTGGCCGGACCGTTCGCCGTCGCGATGCGGAACACTGCATCCTGGCGCGCCACCTCGCCGACGGCCGGCAGCGCCCGCAGCCGTGCGTCCCAGCCCTGCGGCACGGCCGAGAAGCTGACCTCGAGCGCATTCGTCCCGGCGATCGACGCCTTGAGCATGAGCGGCGAATCCAGCGCTTTCAGCTCGCCGTGGTCGACGATGGCGATGTGATCGCAGAGCCGATCGGCCTCGTCCATGTAGTGCGTCGTGAGCAGCACCGTCAGGCTGCGCTGCTCCTTGATCCGCCGGAGCATGTCCCAGACGGCGACGCGCGACACCGGGTCGAGGCCGGTGGTCGGCTCGTCGAGGAAGAAGACGCGGGGTTCGTGGACCAGGCCGCGCGCGATCTCCACGCGGCGCCGCATGCCGCCCGACAGGAACTTGACCGGCTTGTCGGCCCAGGCCGTCAGCTCGACGGCGTCGAGCAGCTCGCCGATGAGCCGGTTGCGGCGATCGCGCGGCACGCCGTACAGCTTCGCGTAGATGACCAGGTTCTCGCGCACGCTCAGCTCGGTGTCGCTCGTCATCGCCTGCGGGATCACGCCAATCGCGCGCCGCACTTCGTCGGCCTGGGTCAGGACGTCGGCGCCGGCGATCACCGCCGTCCCCGACGTGGGCTCGATGAGCGTGGTGAGCATGCGGATGAGCGTGGACTTGCCGGCGCCGTTCGGGCCGAGCAGGCCGAAGATCTCCCCCTCCTCGACGTCGAAGCTGATGCCCTTGACCGCGGTGAAGTCGCCGAAGCGCTTCACCAGTTGGCGGACGCTGATGGCCGGCACGCTACTGCCCCACCGGCATCAGCACGTAGGCGGTCATGCCAACGGCGAGCCGGCGGTCGCGGTTGTCGGCGCGCAGCCGGATCTCGAACGTGCGGATGTCGCGCTTCGTGCGGCTCACGTCGCGCTGCGTGGCGAACCCCGCGTCGGCGCCCCGATAGAAGATGACGCCGGGCCGCTCGGCGCCGGAGGGCAGCCGGATCGTCAAGCTGTCGCCAACGCGCACGCGATCGATGTAGCTCTCCTCGACGTCGGCCCGAACCCAGAGATCGTCCGGGTCGATGAGCGACACGATCGGCTGACCGGCGGTGACCACTTCCCCCTCGCGCGCGGCCCGCACGTCCACGATGCCGGCGGCGGGCGCCAGCACCTGCGTGTAGGCGAGCCGCACGTCGGCCTTCCGCCGCTGCGCGCGCGCGGCGGCCGACTCGAACCGGCTCGCCTGCACCTGGCTCTGGCGGATCGCGACCTGCTCGGCGTTCGAGCGCGCGATGGCGGCCGCGGCGCGGGCCGCGTCGGTCTGCCGCGCGAGCGACGCCACTCTGGCCGCGAGCGCGTCGTGCGCCGTCCGCGATTGATCGAACTCCTCGGCGGCCACGACGCCCTGGTCGACGAGGCGACGGTTGCGCTCGAACGTGAGCCGCGCGCGCTCGAGGTCGGCCTCGGCCGACCGCTGCGCGGCCTCGGCGGCGGCCACCGCCGCCTCGGCCTGGGCCACCTGGTTCTCGACCTGCTGCCGTTCCCAGCGAAGCGCAGCTTCGCTCTGCTGCACCTGCGACGACGCGCCGGCCGCCGCCTGCGCGAAGTAGACCGACTCCGCCTGCAGCTCGTCGGGGCGCAGCTCGGCCAGCAACTGGCCGCGCGCGACCGCGTCCCCCTCCTTCACGAGCAGGCGGGCGATCTGGCCGGGCACCTGCGCGCTCACCCGCACGTCGTCGGTCGTCACGATGCCGGTGAGCACGAGGGCGGCGGGACGCGCGCGCACGTAGTAGTACGCGCCGCCCGCGACGGCGAGCCCGAGGAGGAGAACGAGCCGGATCCACGAACGTCTCATGACACCTCTCGACGTGAAACAAGTGAATTAAACAACTGTTTCAATGAAGAGCGCAAGCGCGACGACGGTGGACGTCTCCACGTCCGAACCGGTGAGGCGAGGCCGGTCCCTGGCCGCGCTGGCCCGGCCGACGGCGATCCTGCTGAACGTCGTGCTGGTCGGCGGGCCGAGCAGCGGCGGTTGAAGCCCGCCGCGTCCGGCCGTCAGCGGCTAGACTACTTTCCGGTGAAGAAATCCCGATCCATGTAGTTGATTCTGCAGGATCCGGCCGGCCGTCTGGTGTCCAAACGTCGCGTGTCGGGCTGGCGAGATCGGATCGGCCGTACTACACTGCGC